>CANJMO010000004.1 GCA_947475845.1 Caulobacteraceae bacterium
CAGCCGTCGGTCGCCAACATGCTGGTCGACGCCAACATGA
Source organism: Caulobacteraceae bacterium (assembly GCA_947475845.1). Classification (GTDB taxonomy): domain Bacteria; phylum Pseudomonadota; class Alphaproteobacteria; order Caulobacterales; family Caulobacteraceae; genus BOG-938. Next base: position 41 of record CANJMO010000004.1, read on the forward strand.
TTCCCACCAGCCTGATCGACCGCGTCGAAGTGGTCACCGGCGGCGCCTCGGCGGCCTGGGGCTCGGACGCCATCGCCGGCGTCGTGAACATGATCCTCAAGGACCGGATCGAGGGCTTCCAGGGCGGGATCGCCTACGGCCAGACCGACAAGAACGACAACAAGGAATACTCCCTGAACCTCGCCACCGGGAACACCTTCCTGGGCGGCAAGGGTCACTTCATCATCGGCGGCGACTACGTCAAGAATCTGGGCATCCCGGACGCCTTCGTTACGCGCGCCTGGGGCCGCGAACAGTGGGGCTTCCTCAGCAACGCCACCACCCGCGCAGCCGGCATCCCGCAGAAGGTCGCTTCTACCCACGTCAATATTTCGGCCCGTATGACCCCCGGCGGCGTCGTCGTCGGCGGTCCGCTCAACGGCCTGATGTTCCTGCCCGGCGGCGCCACCGCCCAGTTTGTTCCGGGATCCCTGGTGGCCGGGGATTCGCAGATCGGTTGCCCGACCTGCACCAACCAAGACTACACCATCACCGGCGGCTCGATGCTGGAGAACCCGATCGAGCGCTGGACCACCATGGCGCGCGCCAACTACGAGTTCAGCGACAACCTGCAGGTCTGGGGCGAGCTTACCCAGGGCCAGTCCTGGTACGACGGCCTCAGCGCCCAACGCCGCGACAACGCCGCCATCACCGTCCAGCGCGACAACGCCTACCTGCCCGAAGCGGTGCGCGCCCAGATGGTCGCCCTGAACCTCAACACCCTGACCGTCGGCCGTATCGAAAACGATCCGGGCTTCGGCACCCCGGGCAAGGGCGGCGGCTACTACGCCCGCTCCACCCACCTGAAGCTGACCCGCGCCGCGGGCGGCTTCAAGGGGACCATCTTCGACAAGTGGAAGTGGGACATCTCCGGCGAAACCGGCAAGTCCGAGTACATCCAGTTCGGCCAAAACTCGAACAACGTCGATTTCACCGCCGCCGTCGACGCGGTCCGCGACTCCTCGGGCCAGATCGTCTGCCGCCCGGGCCCCGCCCTCGCCATCGCCACCCCCGGCTGCGTGCCCTACAACCTCTTCGGCCAGGGCTCGCCGTCGCAGGCCGCCAACAAATATGTGATGGGCTACGGCCAGAACCACGTCGTGCTGCAGGAAAACGACATCGCCGCCAACATCAACGGCGACCTGCTGCAACTTCCCGCCGGTCCTCTGGCGGTCGCGGCCGGCGTCGAATACCGCTCCGAGCAGGCCCGCACCGACGTCAACGCCAACTCCGCCGCCGGCCTCGGCGACAGCGCCAACTACAAGCCGTTCTCGGGCAACTACCACGACGAGGAAGTCTACGCCGAAGCCGTGGTCCCAATCCTGAAGAACATGACGCTCGCCCACGCGCTCGACTTCAACGCCGCCGTCCGCGAGACCAACTATTCCAACTCCGGCGCCGTCACGACCTGGAAGATCGGCGCCACTTACGAGCCGACCGAGGACTTCCGCTTCCGCTTCAACCGCTCGCGCGACATCCGGGCGCCGAACCTGCAGGAGCTCTATTCAAAGGGCAGCATGGTCTATTCCACGGTCAACAACCCGCGCAACAAGGGGCTGTCGGGTCAGGTCCAGACCTTCCTGACCGGCAACGCGGACCTGAAGCCGGAAGAGGCCGACACCATCACCGGCGGCCTGGTCTTCCAGCCGACCTTCTTCCGCGGCTTCCGGGCGTCGATCGACTACTACCACATCACCGTCAACGGCGTGATCGGCCAGCTGATCGCCCAGAACGTCATCAACGGCTGCGAGACCGGCGACAAAGCCCTCTGTAAGTTTCTGACCTACAACGGGACTTCGCTGGACAAGATCAGCCTGGTCAGCCTCAACCTGAACAAGCTTGAGACCCAGGGCTATGACATCGAGGTCGCCTACCAGGTGCCCCAGGAGTACATGTTCAAGCTGCCCGGCCGCCTGGGCCTCAGCGCGCTCGGCACCAATGTCCGCCAGCTCGCCACTACCGCCATCGCCGCCAACGGCCAGCCCGGCGTGATCGACCGCGTCGGCCAGAACGCACCGAAGTGGGTGTGGAACTTCACCACCAACTACGACATCGGCCGCCTCAGCGTTCAGGCCCAGGTCCGCCTGATCAACGGCGTGGTGATCGACTCCACCTACCTCGATCCCAGCGACGCGGGCTATTCCCCGACCCTGGCCAACTCGACCAACTACAACCACGAGCCGGACGTCACCTACCTCAACCTGTCGGCGCAATACACGCTCAAGGAAGAGGGCAATAAGCAACTGGTCGTCTACGGCGTTATGAACAACGTGTTCGACACCGCGCCGGGCAAATACTTCGCCCAGCCGTCCAACAACGTCGCTCCCTACGACCTGATCGGCCGCACCTTCCGCCTGGGCGTCCGGTTCAAGTACTAGGCCAAGTCTGCACCCCTCGCCGCGCAAGCGGCGGGGGGCTTCTCGCCTCCAATTGGCAGGCCGTAGGGCATGCGCTTAAAGGTTCCGATGCGTCACGATCGAAGCAGTCAAGGCGGCGGGCGCCGCCGCCCCCTGCGACGGGCGGCGCCGGCGGGTCTGGCCGTCGCCATGATTGTCGCCGCCTTCGCTCAGGCTGCCGATGCTCCCGCCACCCTCGAGGGCCGCGCCGCGGGCGGTGATCACCACATCGCGGGGCTGTGGGAAAACCGTTCCGGCGTGCTGTTCAACACCGAGACGCCCCCGCTCAAGGGCGAGTTCCTGAAGGCCTATACGGAATACCAGGAGGCCCAGAGAAAGTCGCTGAAGGCGCTGGGCGACCGGCTGGCGACCTGCCTTCCGTCCGGGGCGCCGCGGGTGATGTTCGCCCCCTTCCCCATTGAGATCATCGAGAGCCGGGGGCAGGTCACCATCATCCAGGAATCGATGAGCCAGACCCGCCGGATCTTCATAGACGGCCGCCCCCACCCGGCCGATCTCGAGCCGACCTGGAACGGCCACTCCATCGGCAAATGGGACGGCGATACCCTGGTGGTCGATACTGTCGGCATCCGCGACGACACCGTGCTCGACTCCCGCAACGTGCCGCACAGCGACGCGATGCACCTGGTCGAGCGCATCCACCGTTCGGCGCCGGATACCCTGGACTACGAGTACACCGTCGACGATCCGAAAGCCTTCAACAGGCCCTTCTCCGGCAGGAAGACCTACCGATACCGGCCTGACTGGCAGGTTCTCGACTGGATCTGCGAGAACAACAGAGAGTCGATCAACGAGGCCGGGGAAACGGTGCAGCGGCTGAAATAGGTCGCCCTAGCCCGCGACCTCCAGCCCAAAGGCGCGGTAGGCAGGCGCTGCCGCCGGCGAGGCCAGGAAGTCGATCAGGATCTGGGCCGCCTTAGGCTCACGGCTATCGGTGAAGATCGCCGCGGCGAACTGCGTGGTGCTCTGCAGGCCGGGTGGGAACGGGCCGACGATCTCGGCATGCTCGACGGCCTTCAGCTCGCTCATCTGCTGCACCGCCAGGTCGGCGCGGCCGTCGAACAGGGTCTCGGCGGTGAAACCGCCCGGAACCACAGTCGCCTTGGCGTTGACCTGATCGGCTATGCCCATCGTGGCCAGCATGGCGGCAACGTATTGGCCGCTAGCCCCGCTCTTGGAATAGGCCAGCGAGCGGGCCGCCAGCAGGGCCTGCCTAAACGCTTCGGGGGTCGAGATGTCGGGATGCTTGGAGCCGGGAGCGACGGCCACGCCGAGGCCGCTCAGAACCACAGGCTTGCGGCTGGCTGATGTGACCACCCCGTCCTTGGCCAAGGTGTCGATGGTGTCGCGCACCGCCACGATCACATCGGCCTTCTGCCCGGCCTTCAGCCGGCCCAGCAGCAGGGCGGTCGGGTCATAGACCGCGTTGAGCCCGATTCCGGTGCTCCGCTGGAACGCGGCGGCGAGGGTTCCCGCCACGGCGCCCTGGATCGCCAGGGTGCACATCAGCGACACGGTGGTCTTCTGGGTTTCCGCCACGGCTTTTTCCTTACGTCTGTGACCAGACCTGGCCGTCGAACAGCGGCCTTGCCGTGCGATAGAACGAACCGGACCGCGCGGTACAGACTCCATCTTGCTGCACCACGTCGGCGGCGACGGTCAGCACGCCCGACGGCATGCCCAGGCGAACCGGGCCGGTGTCGGGGGCGCCCTCGCGCAAGCAGGCGTGGACCAGGCTGCCTGTGATCCGCGCCGCCACCGCCGAACAGAGCGACGCGGTCAGCGGCAGGGCGCGGTGCGGCTGGCCCGAGGAGATGAAGCGCAGGTTCACGTCGTAGGCGTCGGCCCTCAGCGTCTGGCCGTCGAGGGTGACGAAGTCGGTCGGGCTGGAGACCATCGCGACGTAAGGAACGGTCATGGTCACCGCCGCCGTCTCGATGTCAGGCGCTATGCCCATGGCCACGGAAGCCTGCCGGCGGATCACCTGCAACTGCTCCAGCAGTTCGGGCATGGCGTCCAGCTCGCCCGGCAGCTCGGTCCCGGTCAGGCCGACGTCCGACGCCCGCACGAACACGCAGGCGTTGGCGGCGTCGATCATCGAGCATTCGATCTCGCGCCCTTCGTGCATCACCGTCCCGCGCGGCGAGCCGGTGGGCAGAAGCTTGCCCGTGGTCGCGCCGCCGGGTTGCAGGAAATCGAGCCGGATCGGCGCTCCGGTCCCCGACACTCCGGGAATCTCAAGCTCGCCCTCGTAGACCGGCTTGCCGTCCTGCATGGGAAAGGCGGCGTGGATGATCTTGCCGGTGTTGGTGTTGAAGATGCGCACGAGACCGCTGTTGCCGCCCGCCGCGATGATCCCGTAGTCGAGCGCGAACGGGCCGATCGCCGAGCTCATGTTGCCGCAGTTGCCGCGGTAGTCGACGTAGGGCCGGTCCACCATCACCTGGCCGAATGTGTAGTCGACGTCGGCGTCTTCCCGCGCCGAGGGGCCGACCACGCAGACCTTGGACAGGGACGAGATGCCGCCGCCCATGCCGTTCATCTGCCGCCCGTAGGGATCGGGGCTGCCCAGGGCGCCGATGAAGATGGGGTCCCATTCGGCGCGGTCGGCCGGCAGGTCGTCCAGTCGGAACATCAGCGCCTTGCTGGTGCCGCCGCGCATGAAGCGGCAGGGATAGGCGGTCTCGGTCATGCCGGCTCCAGGGTCATTGCGCCGCTGACGAACTCAGTCAGCAGCTGCGGCAGCAGTCCGCCGTGGCGGAAGAAGGTCACGTCTTCGTCGGTATCCAGGCGGCTGGTGGTTTCGATGTCGAGGTGCGAGTCGTCCGCGCGGTGAACGCGCACCGTCACCGGACCGCCAGGCCGCAAGGAGTCCAGTCCGATCACGTCGAAGCGGTCGGCGCCGGTCATGCCCAAGGTCAGCCGGCTGTCGCCGCCGGTGAACTGCAGCGGCAGGATGCCCAGCCCCGCCAGGTTCTGGCGGTGGATGCGCTCGAAGCTCTCGGCCAGGACCACCCGCACGCCCAGCAGGCGCGGCCCCTTGGCCGCCCAGTCGCGCGAGGACCCTGAGCCGTAGTTCTTGCCGGCGATCACGATCAGGGGCTGGCCGCGTGCGGCATAGACCTGCGAGGCATCGAAGACCGTGGCTGGCGCGCCCTCCGGCTCGATCAGGGTGTAGGGGCCCTCGCGCCCGTCCGGCAGCATCTCGTTCTTCAGGCGCGGGCTGGCGAAGGTGGCGCGCATTGCCGCCTCGTGAGCGCCGCGCCGGGTGCCGTAGGAATTGAAGTCGGCCGGGTGCACGCCGTGCGCGGTCAGATAGCGGGCGGTGTCGCTGTCCTCCAGCATCGCGCCGGACGGCGAGATATGGTCGGTGGTGACGTGGTCGCCGACGATCACCAGGGGACGCAGGCCGAGTAGCTCGCCCGTATGCGCCATGTTCCAGTAGGGCGGCCGCTGGATATAGGTGCTGCCGGCTTCCCAGGCGAAGCGCGCAGGAACGGCCTGGCCGCCAGCGGGCTTGGCCAGATCCGTCTGTATGTTCGAATAGCCGGCGCTGAAGGCGGCGGCGCCGACATGAAGGCGCTCCACCTCCGCGACCTCGAGGTCGCTCGGCCATAGCTCGCTCAGCATCACCGGGCGGCCCTCGCCGTCATGGCCCAGCGGCTGGGTCTCAAGGTCGATCTGCGCCGTGCCGGCCAGGCCGTAGGCCACCACCAGCGGCGGCGACATGATGAACACCTCGCGCGCCTGGGGGTGCACCCGTCCGGAGAAGTTGCGGTTGCCGGAGGTCACCGCAACGCTGGCGATCCCCTGTGCGCGGATCGCGTCGGCGATGGCGGGATCGAGCGGCGGGCCGGACATGCCGTTGCAGGTGGTGCAGCCGTAGCCGATCACGTCGTAGCCGAGCGCGCGCAGGGGCCCCATCAGCCCCGCCGCCTCCAGATAGGCACCCACCACCCGCGACCCCGGCGCGAACGAGGTGCGCACCCAGGCGGGCGTGGTCAGACCCCGGCGGCGGGCGTTGCGCGCCACCAGGCCGGCGGTGATCATGATTCGAGGGTTGGAGGTGTTGGTGCAGCTGGTGATGGCGGCGATCACCACCGCCTTGGGCGGCAGGGCGCCCGGCGTCACGGCGGCGGACGCCAAGGCCGGCCTCCCAGCCAGGACAATACGCTCGTGCGGCTGGTTGGGCCCGGCGATGGCCCGGCCCGCCGAAGCCAGGTCGAACGCCAGCTCGCGGTGGCGTTCGACGCTATCCAGCTGATCGCCCCAAAGGCCTTGCGCCCGGGCGTAGGCTTCGACCCTTTCGACGACCTCAGGCGACCGCCCGCTGAGCCGCAGATAGTCGACCGCCGCCCGGTCGATCGGGAACATGGCGGCGGTGGCGCCGTACTCGGGCGCCATGTTGGCGATGGTTGCGCGGTCCGGCAGCGACAGATGCGCCAGGGCCGGGCCGTGAAACTCGACGATGGCTCCGACCACCCCCTGCCCGCGCAACCACTGGGTCAGGGCCAGGGCGATGTCGGTGGCCAGCACACCCTCGCCTGGCCGACCCTCCAGCCGCACCCCGACGATCTCCGGCAGACGCAGGATCAGCGGCTTGCCGAGCATGGCCGCCTCGGCCTCGATCCCGCCGACGCCCCAGCCGAGCACGCCGATGGCGTTGATCATGGTGGTGTGGCTGTCCGATCCGACCAGGGCGTCGGGACAGGCGATCCCCTCCGGCGACAGCCCGACCACCGGCGTCAGTCTCTCCAGGTTGATCTGGTGAAGGATGCCGCTGCCCGAGCCGATGATGCCGAGGTTGTCGAAGGCGCTGTTGGCCCAGGCGAGGAAGGCGAACCGCTCGCGGTTGCGCGCGCGCTCGATGGCCTCGTTGCGCGCCTGGGCGTCGGGGCCAGCCCAGTGATCGACGTTGAGCGAGTGATCGACCACCAGATGGGTCGGCGTCACCGGGTTGACCCGGCGCGGATCGCCGCCGCGCTCGGCCACAGCGTCGCGCAGGCCGGCCAGGTCGACCAGCACAGGTGTGCCCAGCAGGTCCTGCAGCACCACGCGCTCGGGCCGGAATGGCAGATCCACCTCACGCGACAAGGTCGACAGAGCTGCCAGCGCAGGTGCTCGGCGCTCTGGATCGGGCTCCTTACGGGCGATGTTCTCGGCCAGAATCTTCACGCTGAACGGCAGGCGCGCGTACTGGCCCGGCGGAAAGGCGGACGCCACGTCGCAGACGGTCAGCCCGGACTGAACCTCTCGGGTCGGGAAAGCACTCACGGGTGGACCGGCGCCGTGTGGAACAGCGGGAAGGCTCCCGTTGCGATGGCGACCACGGTCATCACCACGGCGACCGCCACGCACCACTTCAGGGTCGTCTTCTGGTGGTCGGCCAGATCGACCCCGGCCAGGGTCACCAGCAGATAGGTGGCGGGCACAAGCGGGCTGGCCTGATGGAACGGCTGGCCGATCAGCGAGGCGCGCGCGATCTCCGCCGGGGTGATGCCGTAGTGGGCCCCGGCCTCGGCCAGGATCGGCAGCACGCCGTAGTAGAAGGCGTCGTTGGAGATGAAGAAGGTGAACGGCAGGCTCAGGGCCGCCGTGATCGGCGCGAGGTACGGACCGAGCGGGGCCGGCACCAGGGCCACCACGCTCCTGGACATGCCCTCGACCATGCCGGTGCCGTTGAGGATGCCGGTGAAGATGCCCGCGGCGAAGATCAGCGACACCACCGCCAGAACATTGGGCGCATGGGCGGCCACCCGGTCCTTCTGGTCCTGCAGGTTGGGGTAGTTGACGATCATGGCGATGGAGAAGCCGAGCATCATCAGGATCGGCAGGGGCACGATCGCCAGGACGAGACAGACCAGCAGCACCACGGTCAGCGCGGCGTTGACCCAGACCATACTCGGCCGGCGGATCGCCAGGTTGGACGGCGCGCACAGGGTGTCGATGTCGGGCAGCTGATTGGCGCCGACCACGCCCAGGCGCTTGCGCTCGCTGCGCCCGAACAGCCAGGCGACGAAGAACATGAAGGCGATGCCTGCGAACATCGCCGGGACCATGGGCACGAACAGGTCCGAGGCATCGAGCTTCAACGCGCTGGCCGCCCGCGCAGTCGGTCCGCCCCAGGGGATGATGTTGATCAGGCCGGTGGTGGTCATCACCAGGCAGCACAGCCGCCGACGGCTCATGCCCAGGCAGTCGTAGAGCGGCAGCAGGGCCGCGGTGGTGATGACGTAGGTGGTCGAGCCGTCGCCATCCATCGCGATCATAGCGGTCAGGGCGACGGTCCCCAGCGACACCTTCATCGGATCGCCGTGCACCGCCTTGACCAGGCGTTTCACCACCGGGTCGAACAGGCCGACGTCGGTCATCAGGCCGAAGTAGAGGATGGCGAACATCAACATGACCCCCGTGGGGGCGAGCGCCTTGATGCCGTCCAGCATCATCGGGCCGAGCTTGGGCGCGAAGCCGGCGATCACGCCGTACAGCACCGGGATCAGGATCAGGGCGACCAGGGCGGTCATCCGCTTGGTCATGATCAGGACCATGAAGGTCGCGACCATCAGGAAGCCGAGCGCGGTAATCATGGCGTTTCCCTACGACCCCTTGGCCCGACGGAAGCGCACGCCGAGCGCCGCTTCATAGGGCAGGATCATGGCTCCCTTGTCCTTATCGGCGTGCCCTTCGATGAGGGCCTTCTGGTAGACGGCGGTGGCGGCGGCCAGCACGGGCACCGGCAGGGCGCGGTCGGCGCTCAGGCGCGCCGCGCTGATCAGATCCTTATAGGCGGCGCCCATCGGATAGCCGTCACCGAAATTGCCGTCGAGGATGCGCGGGGCGAAGAACTCCGAAGCATAGCTGCGCCCGGTGCCGGTGTTGATCACACGCTCGACCTGCTCGGGATCGAGCCCGACCTTGACCGCCAGGGTCAGGATTTCGCCGAGCGCGGCGGCGTTGATGTCGAACAACAGCTGGTTGACCAGCTTGGTCAACTGGCCCGAGCCGGTGGGGCCCATGTGCAGGATGGTCTCGCCGATCCGCTCAAGATACGGCCGCAGCCCCTCGACGTCGGCGGCGGCCCCGCCGCACATCACCGTCAGGGTGGCGTCCTCGGCCCGTTTCTTCATGCCGGAGATCGGCGCGTCGACGAAGCGCAGGCCCCGCGCCGCCAGGCGGGCGGCGATGGCCATGGTCTCGTCATGGGCGGTGGTGCCCAGATCGACCACGAGGGCGCCGGGCGCCAGCGCGGTCTCGACCGTGTCGAGGGTCTGCTGCACCGCCTTACCGTCGGGCAGGCAGAGGAACAGGATTTCGGACCCCGCCGCCGCCTCGGTCGGATCGGCGCAGGCCTTGGCGCCCGCCGTCTCCAGTTCTGCGAAGGCCTCGCTGCGCGACGCGCTGACGCTCAGCTGATCGGCGGCGTCGATCAGGTTGCGGGCGATGGGCGCGCCCATGGTTCCCAGGCCGATCACGCACAGCTTCATCGGCGTTCCCCCTCCCGCTCAGGGCCGCGCCGGCTGGGCGCGCAGGAAGTCGAAGTCGCAGCCCTCATCCGCTTGCAGCACCTCGCGGCGGTATAGGCGCGCATAGCCGCGCACCGGCTCAGGCGCGGGGGGCGGCGCGGCGGCGGCGCGCTTGGCCAGCTCTTCAGCCGACACCAGCAGGTCCAGCGTCCGGTTCGCCACCGAAACCCGGATACGGTCACCGTCGCGCACCAGTCCGATCGGGCCGCCCGAGGCGGCGTCGGGGCTGACGTGCAGAATCACGGTGCCGTAGGCTGTGCCGCTCATGCGCGCGTCCGACAGCCGCAGCATGTCCTTGACCCCGGCCTTGGCCAGCTTGCTCGGGATCGGCAGATAGCCGGCTTCCGGCATGCCCGACGGGCTCATCGGCCCGGCGTTCTGCAGCACCAGGATGTCGTCGGCCGTCACGTCCAGGTCCGGGTCGTCGATCCGCGCCGACAGATCCTCCAGCGAGGTGAACACCACCGCGCGCGCCTCGCGCTCGAACAGGGCCGGATCGGCCGCCGCTCGCTTCAGGATCGCACCGCGCGGGGCCAACGAGCCGAACAGGGCCACCAGCCCGCCGTGCGGCTGCAGCGGCTCGGCCAGGGTGCGCACAACCTCGCGATCGACATAGCCGTCGTCGGCCGCCAACCGCTCGCCGAGGGTCTCGCCGGTCACCGTCAGGCAGTCGAGGTTGAGCAGGGGCTTCAGCTCGCGCAGCACCGCGCCGATGCCGCCGCCGTTGTGCAGGTCCTCCATGTAGAAGGGGCCCGTCGGCTTCAGATCGACCAGCACCGGGGTGGTGTCCGACAGACGGTTGAGCTCATTCAGGTCGACCTTGATCCCCGCCCGCCCGGCCATGGCCGTCAGATGGATGATGGCGTTGGTCGAGCCGCCGATCGCCAGCAGCACGCGCAGGGCGTTCTGCACCGACTTCTCGGTGATGATCCTGTCCGGCGTCAGGCGCTCCAGCGCCAGCCGCATCGCCGCCTTGCCGGTGGCTTCCGCCGCGCGCAGCCGGTCGGCGTGCACCGCCGGGATCGCCGCCGTGCCCGGCAGCATGATTCCCAGCGCCTCGCAGATCGCCGCCATGGTGCTCGCCGTGCCCATCACCGCGCAGGTGCCGGCGGTGACCGACAGCGAATTCTCCACCGAGTCGATCTCGTCCTTGGCTAGATCGCCGGCGCGGTACTTGGCCCAGAAGCGGCGACAGTCGGTGCAGGCGCCCAGCTTCTCGCCGCGCCAGCGCCCAGTCATCATCGGCCCGGTGACCAGCTGGATCGCCGGCACATTGGCCGACAGCGCGCCCATGATCTGGGCCGGCACGGTCTTGTCGCAGCCGCCGATCAGCACCACCGCGTCCATCGGCTGGCCGCGGATCATCTCCTCGGTGTCCATCGCCATCAGGTTGCGGAAGAACAGGCTGGTGGGGTTGAGGAACACCTCGCCAAGCGAAATGGTCGGGAACTCCAGCGGCAGGCCGCCGGCCGCCAGCACCCCGCGCTTGACCGCCGCGACCAGCTCGGGAACCAGACGGTGGCAGTTGTTGAACTCGCTGTAGGTGGCGGCGATGCCCACCACCGGCTTCTTCAATAGCTCGGCCGACAGACCCATCGACCGCGCGAACGACATCCGCAGATAGCGGGCGAAGTCGGGATCGCCATAGTTGGTCAGCCCGCCTTCGAGGCCCTTGGGTCCATGGTTGTCCGTCATGCCGACCGTTGCGCTTTCAGGTAGGCCGTCTGCGACGGCGGGAGGTGAGCGGCGCAGAGGCCGACGAGCGTCTTGCGGTCGCCCGCTTCGATGGCCTTGATGATCCGCCAGTGCTCCCGGCGCGCCCGCTCCAAGCCGCGGGGATCGGACAGGGAATGGAAGCGGACCCCGTGCGCCTGGCGCGCCAGGTCCTCGATAGTCGCCGCCAGCACCGGGTTGCCGCTGGCGCCGAACAGCGCCCGGTGAAAAGCCTGATTGGCGTGGAAGGCCCGGATCGAATCCCCTTCGCTCACCGCCGCGTCATGCTCGGCCTGCACCTGAGTCAAAGCCGCCACCAAACCGGGCGCTCCGGGCAGGGGCATGGTGCGAGCGGCTTCGGTCTCGACAAGGGCGCGCACGGCGTAGAGATGCTCGACCTCCGCCCGGCTCCAGCTTTTGACCACCGCCCCCCGATTAGGGATCCGATCGATCAGTCCGATCCGTTCGAGCTCGACCAGGACCTGGCGCACGACGTGACGCTTGGCCCCCAGGCGTAGGATCAATTCGTCCTCGATCAGCCGCTGGCCCGGCCGCGCTTGGCCCAGCACAATTTCCTCCTCCAGCCGCGCCACCAGCGAAGGCAGAACGTCGGCGGCCCGCTCGGGCGCTTGGGCGGGGGATGCAGCGGCAAAGCTTGTCACGGCGTCTGGGTTAGCCCGCCCTCTTGAACGTGGCAACAGATTATCGATAATCTGAATGGTCGTTGCATTTTAGCTGCAAGATATCCAAACGTGCCCACAGTTCTGAATTTCGCCCTGGACCAGGCTCGTCACCCACCAGAAGCGTCCCGGGATGCGGCTGCAGGAACAGGTCTGCGTCCGCGACCGCAAGATGTGAGCAGGCCCTAGGGGGTCGCCACGAAACGGACCGCGCCCGGCGACGCGACCTTGGCCACCGGACCGGTGACCGCCAGTTGTCCCGTGCCGGGATTGATCGCCAAGGCGATCACCTGATCGGCGCCCGCGCTCGCGGCGAAGAGGTAGCGGTTGGTCGGGTCGATGGTGATGTTGGCCGGCACGCCCGGCACCGGCGTGAAGCCGATCGAGGTCAACGTCCCGCTCGCCTGGTCGATGCTGTACGCGGCGATCGAGCTATCCTTGGCCCCGCGGTTGGCGACGTAGAGGTGGCGCCCAGTCTTATCGATCTGGATCTCGGAGTTGGAATTGCGGCCCTGCCAGCCAGGCGGGATGGTGGTCAGCGACTGAATCTCCACCGGCTTGCCGCCCTCGATGCGGAACGCCTTCACCGCCGACTCCTGCTCGTGATCGACATAGAGGAACTTGCCGCTCGGATGGATCTGTAGCCGGCGCGGCCCCGAGCCCTGCTTGACGGTGATGAACGGCGTATCGAATGGCGTCACCGACCGCTTCGCCGCGTCAACGCGGTAGATGTAGATGCGGTCCAGCCCAAGGTCGGCGACGTACAGCCATTTGCCGTCGGGACTGAATTCGGCGCCGTGGACCATGGTCCCGACCCGGTGTCCGGCGTGCAGCACGGCCCCATCGTCGGGGTGACGGTCGATGTAGAACGGCTTGCCGACCTTGCCGTCCGCCTCGATCGGGAACGCCACCAGGGTGCCGACCGCGTTGCACGCCACCGCGATGCGGCCGGACGGATCGAGCACCACTTGATCGACCCCGCCGCGCAGCTTGGATTCGGCCGGCGGCAGGCCCTTGGAGTCGATCATGTTGAGCAGGCGCAGGGCGCCGGTCTTGCGGTTGATGGCGTAGGCGCTGACGGTGTCATCGAAGCCTTGGTTGTCCATCCGCTGCCAGTTGATCCCATAGAGCGCCTTACCGTTCGGAGCCGCCCACAGGTGCACCAGATTGTTGGCCTCGGCCTGCAAGCCGAGTGGGCTCAGGGTTCCCTTGGAAGGATCGAAGCGCCAGGCGTAGACGCCCTTTGCGGCCGTACCTCCGTCGGTCTGGGTGCCCACGTACATAAGATAACCCGCCGCCCATCCAGGCAGCGGCGCCGCGATCAGGGTTGCGGCCAGGGCCAGGGCGGCTTTGCGCATGGATATCTCCCAAGGCGGTCGGAGCCGCGCCGAGGGCGCGACTCCGCCGGGATGGCGCCAACTATTCCTTGATGCGGATGGCGTCCCGGTTGTTGTCGCAGACGTATTCCATCAGGCGATAGCCCACCTTGGTGAAGTACACGGTGTAGCTCCACGGCGCGGTGTAGTTGGCCGGGTCGGTGACGGTGATCTTGTCTTCCATCCGCTTGCCGCCGTCGATCAGGCGTAGGCGCTCCTGAATCTTGGCGTCCGGGGATTGCGGCAGGCCGGCGCGGTCGATCTGAATCTTGTCGTTGAAGCCGATGGTGTCGACCACCAGGGTAGCGCCTTCCCAGTGCCCCACCGACGAGCCCATGTAGCTGGGATCGGGGTCCTCGACCGGCTTCTGGTCCATGTAGACGATGCGCTGGTTGTGATTGACCTCGTACAGGAAGCCGACCATCTCCGGGCGCTGGATGACCTGCATCGGGAACGGCGTATACATGATCCGCGGCATGCCGTGCGGCAGGCACGAGGTGGCGGAATCGGGGATCTGCTGACCGGCCTTCATCCGGGTTGTCTTCATCTCGTACAGTTTCAAGGCTTCGGGCTTCATCGGCGGAAGCTTGCCGTCGTCCATCTTCAGATATTCGAGCATGTGCATTTCCCACATGCCGGTCAGGTCCGGGCGGGCCGGCTTGACCTTGGTCGCGGCGTGGGCCGCGCCGGCCATCAGGGCCAATGCCGTGCATCCGGCCACGGCCGCTTTGAAACCGCTCATCTCTTCATCTCCCTTGTCGCGTTGCCGGCTTGTTTTCGCTTTGCCGGCTTTTCGCTGATGTCATCTAGGCCCGTGATCGGACCGGCTTCAACACCTGCTTGCTGAGACGTCGGGCAATTGCTGCGCGGAAGGCGGCCTAGATACATTTTTGCCATCGCCGATCCCGTCGGCCGATGGGCGCCACGTCGTCCCGTGGAATATATTTCGACTCGGGGCTGGGGTCGGGGCGCGCGACAGTGTCAAATACAAGTGTGGGCGGGAGGGCGTGCGCGCCGTGTCTGGACTGAGCGGATCAGCATCGAAGGAGGGCGGCGTCGCCGCCAACCCGCGTCTGCGCGACTGGATCGAGCAGTACGGGCCCGCCTTGCGCCGCCATTTCCAGAAGCGCGGGGCCGGCGCCGATTCCGAAGACCTGGCGCAGGAGGTGTTCATCCGCCTGCAGATGGCCAGCGCCCGCGGGGCCATCGACAATGTCGAAGGCTACATCTTCAAGATCGCCAACAACGTGATGAGCAACCGCTTACGCCACGACGCCGTAGCCCGCCGCCATCTGCGCGACGCGGCGACCGACGAGGCCGAGGAGACCATCTCGCCCGAGCGCATCCTGCTGTCGCGCGAAAGCTGGGCCCGGCTGGCCGTCGCCATCGAGGTGCTGCCGCCGCGCGCCCGCGAGGCTTTCTACCTGCACCGCTTCGAGGAAGTCCCTTACGCCACCATCGCCCGCCAGATGGGCATCACCATCAGCGCCGTGGAGAAACTGATCGGCCGCGCCCTCAAGCAGCTGATGATCGAAGTAAGCGGCGGCGCGTGAACGACGGGATCGACCCCTTCCCCGAGAACGACGCCTCGCCGGCCCAGGCCGCCGCCGACTGGTTCGCCCGGTCGCGCTCGCCCGGCTTCGGCCGCGACGACCAGAACGCTCTGGCCGCCTGGCTCGACCAATCGCCCGACTACGGCGAGGCCTATCTTCGGGTCATCGAGCTGTGGCGCGAAACCGAGAGCCTGCACTCGCACCCCAGCGTGCTGAAAGTGCGCGACGTCACCAAGCGCCGCTATCGCGCGACCTCGCGCCGGCGCTCTGTCCTGATCGCCGCGGCCTGCGCCTGCGCCGCTGTCGCCGCGGGCCTCGGCGCGATGGCTTACCGCGACGCCGCCGCGCCCAAACCGGTCACCCAAGTGTTCCAGACCGAGGTCGGCCAGACCGCCCACATCGCCCTGATGGACGGCTCCAAGCTGACGCTCGACACCGACACCACGGTTCACGCGGTGATCGGCCCGCACAAGCGCGAACTCCTGCTTGATCGCGGACGGGTCTATTTCAAGGTCGCCAAGGACAAGTCGCGGCCGTTCATCGTCACCGCCGACGGGCGCTCAGTCACCGCCACCGGCACCGAATTCGAGGTCCGTTCGGAGGCCCGCCACTTCGAGGTGTTGCTGGTGGAAGGGCGCGTGCGCGTCAGCCAGCCGGCGTCCCGCAACGGCGGTGTCGCCGGCGATCTGATGTCGACCGATCTTGAGCCGGGGACCCGACTGGTCGGGGGCGAGGACGGGCGCTGGATCCTGGCTCGCGCCGAAGGGCAGGCCGATCTGGCCTGGATGAGAGGCCAACTGGTGTTCAAGAACCGTCCGGTGGGCGAGATCGCCGCCGAGATGAACCGCTATTCGCGCCGCAAGATCGTGGTCAGCGACGCCCGGATCGCCAATCGATCGGTATTCGGAGCGTTCATGGCCGGCGACGTCGACCAGTTCGTTCGCGCCTTGATCGACTCCAAGATAGCGCGGATACAATCGCAGACAGATAATTCTGTTGTGCTGACGGCGCCTTAGTCTTCTTTTTCGATAGTCCTTGGTCGCTCGACCATGAGGCGGAGGTGGAGGAGGCAACCTCCACGGTCTTGGGGGGGGGGCATGTCCGATCGGGCATCGGATGTTTTGCGACTGATATCCGGCGTGGCCATCTGCGCCTTGGCGGCTCAATTCGCCTGGGTCCCGCCCGCCTACGCTCAGGCCGCGAGGCCCATCAATATCGCGCCCATGCCGCTGGTCGGCGCCCTTTCCGAATTCGCCACTCAGAGTCACGCCTCGATCCTGGCGGCGGGCGACTTGACCGCTGGCAAGACCTCGCGCGGATGGACCGGAACTGCCGAGCCGGCCAAGGCCCTGGCCCGGCTGCTGTACGGCACCGGCCTGACCTTTCGCCGTTCGGGCGAAGCCTTCGTCATCGTCGCCATGCCGGCGGCGCCGGCTGCGCCGCCGACGGCGGTGATCGTGAAGGCGCCCGCGCGGGCGCTGATCCATGCCGAGTCGTTTCCCCTGGGTGAGGTGATCGTCACCGCCACCCGCCAGATCTCCACCGCCAACCGCGCCGCCTTGTCGCTGACCGCCTTCAACCAGCAGACCCTCGACGAGCAGGGCATCAAGACCTTCAGCGAATTCGCCCGCTTCACCCCATCGGTGGTGTTCACCCGCTCAGGCACCGAGAGCAATCCAAACATCGCCATCCGCGGCATCAGCTCCACCCTGGGCGCGCCGACCACCGGGGTCTATCTGGACGACACCCCCCTGCAGAAACGCGGCACCAACGGCGCGGTCACCGGCAACGGCTCGCCGACACCGCAGATCTTCGACCTCGACCGCATCGAGGTGCTGCGTGGCCCGCAAGGCACCCTGTTCGGCTCCGGTTCGGAAGGCGGCACCATCCGCTTCGTCACTCCTCAGCCCAGCCTCAGCCGGTGGACAGCCTATCTGCGCAGCGAAGTGTCGGTCACCGAACAGGGCGCGCCCAGCTACGAAGCCGGCGCGGTGCTCGGCGGGCCGCTGGTGGAGGACAAGCTCGGCTTCCGCGTCTCCCTGTGGAGCCGCAAGATCGGCGGCTATCTCGACCACGTCAGCCTCTACGACGGATCGACCATCGCCCGGGACACCAATTCAGGCCGCCAAGCCGTGGGGCGGCTGGCGGTCGCGTGGCGGCCGACCGCCAACCTCAAGATCAGCCCGTCGCTGTACCTGTCGCTGGAGCACGCCGACGACACCGACATCTTCTTCGAGAGCATCCCGAAGTTCGCCACCAATGCCGGGACCTTCACCAACAAGGTGCGCATCGGCCCGCCGGCCAGCGGCCTGGCTCCAGACAACAACGGCTTTTTCTACCAGTTCCCGACCGCGACCCTCCCCTCCTACAGCTTCGGGCCCTATGCGTTCGGGCCCTACAAGAGCGGGGCGGCGGTCTATTACGACAACAACTGCGGGGCCTGCACAGCCTACAAGCCGTTCGGCCCGTCGCAGATTCTGATCGGCGCGCAGACGGTCGGCGGCGTGCTCTATCCGGCCCGCGTCATCAATGTCCCGGGGCAGCAGCCCGGTGCGAACCGGGCCGAGGTCACCCAGTCGCCGCGCACCTCGACCCTGTTGGTTCCGAGCCTGGACATAGAATTCAATTTGAACGGCCGCACCCTTAAGTCGATCACCTCCTACGTCGACGACGACGCGCGCGGCGATGTCGGCGGCCAGTTCGGCGCGCGCACGGCTATCCTGCCGACCTCCACAACCTCGCCGACCACGGTCGGCGGCCAGTTCCTGACGCCGGGCGGAACCGATGTGCCGGGCGGCTCCGGATCGGCGTTCATCACCATCCCCACCACCCCGTACCAATATTCAGATTTCGCCTACTACAACCGGCGCGAGGCCTTCACCCAGGAGTTCCGCGTCAACTCCGACCCGGTCAGCCGCCCGTTCACCTGGGTCGCCGGCGCCTTCTTCTCGGCCGCGCGGCAGAACCAGCAACTGACCCAGCCCGCCACTGAAGCCCAAACCGCCTACGACCTGCGCGGCATCGACGAAGCCTTCACGCTCAACTCGCTCAACGTGAACCCGGCGACAGGGAACAACATCGCGATCGACTTCACCTGCAACACCTCGCCCAACCCCGGCACGATCGCGCCCAACGCTGTTTACAACTGCGTAGAGACCACCCGGCCCGGCTACAACGGCAACTCGGTGATCCTGCGCAAGGTGCACATCACCGACCGCGAGTTGGCGGCGTTCGGGGAGGCCAACTACTTCATCACCGAAAATCTGAAGCTGACCGCCGGGCTCCGCATCGCGGAAATCTCCAACACCTACACCCAGTTCCTGCAGGGTTCGGTCTATGGCAATCCCTTCCCAGACCAGGGCTTCACCGCCACGCCCGGCCACCCGTTCGCCGTGCCCGGCGACAAGATGTCGACCACCATCTCCGGCTCTCAGACCGAGCATCCGGTCACCCCGCACGTCGGCGTCTCATGGCAGGCGAGCGCGGACTCGCTGCTCTATGTCAGTGTGGCGGAGGGCTACCGCGCCGGCGGGGTCAACGCCCCCGCCTCGCTCGGCAACTGCGCGGCCCAGTTGGCGATGCTTGGCACCCCCCAGACCCCGCTCAGCTACAACTCCGACAAGGTCTGGAGCTATGAGGCCGGTACCAAACTTCGGTTGGTGGATGGCCACGCCCAGATCAATTCCAGCATATTCTACATCGACTGGCGCGACCCCCAGCTGACCATGGCCCTGACCTGCGGCTCGTCCTATGTGACCAACGCCGGCGCCGCGGCCTCCAAGGGCTTCGACGTCCAGAGCCAGCTGCACTGGGGCGGGCTGACCGTGTCCCCTTCGGTCGCCTATACCGACGCGGTCTACACCCAGAACGTGCCGGTGCCCGGCACCGCCACCTTCCTGGTCAGGAAGGGCATGGCCCTGCCTGCCCCGCAATGGCAGGCGGCGCTGGCGGCGCGCTACGACTTCCGCCTGCTGGACCGCTACCCCGCCTTCGTGCGCGGCGACTATGAATATCAAAGCGACTATGTGCGCACCAATCCGGGGCAGGCCAACTACGATCCCGTCACCGCGCGCGGCGCCCAAACCCACATCCTGAACGCCCGCGCCGGCCTGATCCTGGCCGGCTACGATATGAATCTGTTCGTCAACAACCTGACCAATTCCCAGGACCGGCTGACGGTGGCGCACACCTTCGCCTCCGCCCTGGTCACCGCCTCGACGTTCCGTCCGCGCGAAGTCGGCCTGCAGCTGATCTATCGCTATTGACGCACGCTGAATCCGGCAAGCCAGATCATTGTATTCTCAAGTTTATTGTGACCTCCGCGCCTCACTTCCGAGAATCTGACGGAAGCGAGAAAAATATTGCGGCCGGAGCGTGGGGGGGGCGGCGACTTGGGTGTCTAAGCTGTTAGGAGGGTCCACCCTCCAAGAAAAATTGGAGAGGATTCTCATGTCCAAACGCGCCATCGACACTCTGTGCCTGCTGTCCAGCACGGCCATCATCAGCGCCCTGGCCGTCACATCGGCCTTCGCCCAGAACGCGTCGGCGCCGGGCGGCCAAGCCGGCGACGCCTCCACCATCGGCGAAGTGGTCGTCACCGCAACCCGCCAGTCATCGACCGTCAACAAGGTGGCCCTGTCGATCACCGCCGTGACGCAGAAGGCCTTGGACCAACAGGGTGTCAAGAACGCCCAGGACTTCGCCCGCGCCACCCCTTCGGTCGTGTTCACCCGCGCCTCGAGCGAAGGCAACCCCAGCATCGCCATCCGCGGCATCGCATCGACCCTCGGCGCCCCGACTACCGGCATCTATCTGGATGACACTCCCATCCAAAAGCGCGGCACCAACGGCGCGGTCACCGGCAATGGCTCGCCGACCCCGCAGATCTTCGACCTCGACCGCATCGAAGTGCTGCGCGGTCCCCAAGGCACTCTGTTCGGCTCCGGCTCGGAAGGCGGTACGATCCGCTTCATCACGCCCCAGCCCAGCCTGACCCGCTATTCGGTCTATGGCCGCGGCGAAGCCTCATCGAACCTCGGCGGCGCGCCCAGCTACGAGTTCGGCATCGCCGCCGGCGGCCCGATCATCGAAGACAAGCTCGGCTTCCGCGCCTCGATCTGGAATCGTAACGTCGGCGGCTACCTGGACCATGTGAACATCTATGACGGCGCCACCATTGGCCAGGACACCAACAGCGGCCACCAGTTCGTCAGCCGCATCGCCTTGGCCTGGGCCCCCACGTCGGACCTCAAGATCACCCCCGCGATCTACACCTCGGTCGATCACATCGACGACCAAGATACCTTCTGGCAGAGCATCCCGCGCTTCACGACCAATGGCGGCACCTTCAACAACAAGGTTCGCATCGGTCCTCCGGCCAGCGGCCTGGCGCCGAACAACAACGGCTTCTTCCTGCAATTCCCGACGGCGACGATCCCGTCCTACAGCTTTGGTCCCTTCCCATTCTTCGGCGTGGGCAAGACCGGGGTCGGCGTCTACACCAACAACAACTGCGGCGGCTGTACCGCCTACACCCCGTTCGGTCCGTCGCAGGTCCTGATCGGCGCCCAGACCGTCAACGGCGTCACCACTCCGGCCCGCACCATCGACATCCCCGGCCAGAAGACCGGGGTGAATGGCGCGAAGCTGACGACCTCGCCGCGCACCAACACCCTGACCATCCCGTCGCTTGATATCGAGTACAACTGGCATGGTCTTTCGCTGAAATCGATCACCTCTTACTCGGCGGACAACTCGTCGGGCGACAACGGAGGCCAGTTCGGCGCGCGGACCTCGTTCGCCCCGACCTCGACCACCTCGGCCACCTCGGTCGGCGGTCAGTTCCTGATCCCGGGCACCACCACCAGCCAGCCTGGCGGCACCGGCTCGGCCTTCATCGTCATGCCGGCCACGCCGTACCAGTTCTCGGACTTCAACTATTACAACAAGAAGGCCGCCTGGACCCAGGAACTGCGCGTCAGCTCCGATCCGACCAGCCGCTTCACCTGGGTCGCCGGCTTCTTCTACACCAGCAACAAGCAGGACCAGAGGCTAGTGCAGCCGGCCACGGAGGCACAGACGTCCTACGACCTGCGCGGCATCGACGAAGCCTTCACGCTGAACTCGCTGAATGTGAACCCGAACACGGGGGCCAACATCCCGATCGACTTCACCTGCAACACCACGCCCAATGCCGGTACGGTGGCGCCCAACGCCACCTACAACTGCATCGAGAACACCCGCCCAGCCTACACCGGCAACTCGGTGATCCTGCGTAAGGTCGGCATCACCGAGCGCGAAATCGCGGGCTTCGGCGAAGCCAACTACAAACTGACCGACACCGTCAAACTCACCGCCGGCGTTCGCGTGTCGGAGATTTCCAACTCCTACTCGCAATTCCTGCAGGGTTCGGTTTACGGCGACCCCTTCGTCACCGACGGATTCACCGCCACCCCGACCCACCCCTTCGCGCTGCCGGGCGACGTGCAGTACACCCTGATCACCGGCAGCCAGACCGAACACCCGGTCACGCCTCACGTCGGCATTTCCTGGCAGGCCACTCCCAACGACCTGTTCTACCTGAGCGCGGCGCAGGGCTATCGGGCCGGCGGCATCAACGCCCCGGCTTCGCTCGGCAACTGCTCGGCGCAGCTGGCGGCCCTGGGCACCACCCAGACCCCGCTTAGCTACAACTCGGACTCGGTGTGGAGCTATGAAGGCGGCGCTAAGCTGCGCCTGTTCGACGGCCACGCCCAGATCAACTCAAGCGTGTTCATGATCGACTGGAAGACCCCGCAGCTGACCGTCGCCCTGACCTGCGGCTCGTCCTACATCACCAATGCCGGCGGCGCCCGCTCGCAGGGCTTCGACGTCCAGAGCCAGTTCCGGTTCGCCGGCTTCACCGTCTCGCCGTCGGTGGCCTACACCGATGCAAAGTACACCCAGGACGTGCCGGTCCCCGGCTCGACCACCTTCCTGGTCAAGAAAGGCATGTTCCTGCCGGCGCCCAAGTGGCAGGCATCGATCATCGCCCAGTACGACTTCCAGGTGATGGGCAAGTACAACGCCTACGTCCGCGGCGACTATGCGTACCAGAGCGACTACGTGCGCACGAACCTCGGCCAGGCCGGATATGACACGATCACGGCGACCGGCGCTTCGACCCGGATCGTGAACGCCCGGGCAGGCTTCAGCCTAAACGGCTACGAGATCGCCGCCTTCGTCAACAACGCCGCCAACTCCCAGGACCTGCTGACGGTCGGCCACACGGCCGCATCCGCCCTGGTCACGGGCACGACCTTCCGCCCGCGCGAAGTCGGTGTGCAATTCGTTTACCGCTACTAAGACGCTCCCTGACGCCAACCCCTAGCAGGAGGCGTTTCCTGCGCCCTCCCTTCGGGGAGGGTGCCCTTTTTTCCCTCGAGAGGATGGGTGTTTCCCATGTCTTCCACCGTTTTCCACCGCCGGGCCCTGGTCGCGGCGTCCGCCCTTTCCCTGCTGTGCGGCCTGCCGGCCCTGGCCCAGCCGGGCAAGGCCACCGCCTCCGGCCAGACCGGCGAATTCGCCGATGCGCCGTCCGAGGACCGCAGCGGCCGCAAGGTCGACCTGGACATTACCCACGGCATCCAGGCCCCCAAGCGCGACAATTCCAAGCTGCCCAACACCTTCGAAGCCGCAGCCAAGACCCAGCCGGTCAGCGCCACCTGGGGCAAGGTCGCCTACAAGCCCACCAGCCCGCGTGACTTCAACGGCCTGTGGCTGAACCAGGGCGGCATCGGCTGGACCCCCGGCATCCCGCCCGGCGTGCGGCAAAACCCGCCGCTGACGCCCGAGTATCAGAAGATCTTCGACACCAACGTCGCCAACGCCCGCATCGGCAAGCCGACCGGCGACATCACGGCCAGTTGCCTGCCGCAGGGCATGCCGCGGATCATGACCATGACCTATCCCATGGAAGTGAACATGACCCCGTCGCATATGACCATCTATGCCGAGTGGATGGAGCAGACCCGCCGCGTGTTCACCGATGGCCGCCCGCTCGATCCGGATCCGGACTCCACCTTCTACGGCCAGTCGGTGGCCCACTGGGAAGGCAATGTCCTGGTCTCCACCGCCTTCGGCTTCCACCCCGACACCAACCTGGAAGCCTCGGGCCTGCCCAAGAGCGACAAGATGATCGCCTATGAGCGCTTTTGGCTGGCCGACGACGACACCCTGCGCGACGAGATCACTCTCACCGACCCCAAGGCCCTGGCTAAGCCGTGGACCGTGACCAAGACCTACAAGCGCGCACCGGCGGACTTCAAACTGATGTCGTACGTCTGCCAGGAGAACAATCGCAACCCGATCGCGGCCGACGGCTCGATCCAGGCGATCCTGAAGAGCAGCACCAAATAGACCGACAGTTCGGCAAGACATCGAGCCCTTCCCGGCGACGGGGAGGGCTTTTTGCTGCGCGTCAGAAGCTCTTGCGCATGCGCCACACCAGGAACGGCTTGAACTCGGCGTAGCGCGCCTCATAGACCGGCGTTTGCGGCACGGCGCGCGAACCGGTGTAAAGGGTGCGGAAGCGCTCCTTGTCCTTGGCCGAGATGTTTTCGACCTGGAAGCGGAACTGCAGGTCCGGCCTGGGCATCCAGTCCCAGTAGATCTTGAGCAGCGGCTGATCGACGTTCTGGCGGATTTCGGCCAGACGGAAGAAGGTTTCGCTGTAGCCGAACACACCCTCCAGGTTGATCGACGACTTCATCGAGGGGAACTGCTTGGACAGCAGGAAGTCGCCCTCGAATGGCCGCTGGCCCGAAATCACCCTGCCCTTGTTGGTCACTGGATCGGTGACCTCGGACCACCGCCAGGTGCCGTTGAATCGGAACTGGGCGCCGGAGAGCCGCAGCTTGTCCAACGGCAGGGTCAGGCTGAACTTCAGTTCCTCCCGGCGGCCGTTGCCGATGTTGCCGGGCGCGTCGAAGCCGTTGATCGGGACCAGGTCGGCGACGTGCTCGACCTCGTAGTGGGCCAAGGTCAAAACCGCGGCGCCCCGGCCCCAGAAGCGGCGTTCGAAGGCCGCCTCCACCACCCAGGCGCGCTCAGGCTCCAGGTCAGGGTTGCCGGCGTTGACGGTGCCCGCCTCCAGCGAGGATGAGGCGGCGAACTCCTTGAAGTTTAGCTGGCCGACCGTGCGCTCGATCCGGGCGCGAATCTGGCTCTGTCCGTCAGGCTCGAACGCCAGGATCGCGCGCGGCTTGAAGAACGACAGCGACTTGCTCTGATTTGCCCCGCCGGTCTGATCGATGGTCGAGGCCTCCATCCGTGCGCCCAGTTCCAGCGACAGCTTGTCGGCGGGTTTGAGGTTGGCGGTGGCGAAGATTTCGCCGCGCGTCTCTTGCACCCGCACATTGGCCGAAGGCACCGCCACGGCGAGCCCGCCCTTGCTCAGGGTCGATGTCGAATCCAGGCTGTTGAGCGCGCCCTCCATACCGCCTTCGAGGCGCAGACTGGCCCAGCGCGAGGACGACAGCACCACCCGTCCGATGCTTTCACTGGTGTCGCCCTGTTCGAACGCGGTTTGCGGTGTGTTGCGCCCATCCAGTTGCGAGCGCTGGGCGTCCCTCTTGACGGTCTGCAGCCCGATCACCTGGCCCGTCAGCCAGGTGTTGAAGGCATGCCGGTAGTCGGCGCCGACTTCGCCCTTGTCGTTGCGCAGCTTGACCCGGGTGCGCTCGAAGAAGCCTTGGCGCGTGGACAGTTCGACCGGATAGCCGCGTTCGTCACGGTTGGTGTCGGAGCGTTCGCCGCCCAGGGTGACATGCAGCAGATCGTTGTTGGGCAGGCGGTACTCCGCCGCGCCGTTGGCCTGGTAGAAATCCTGGTGAACGTCGGCGTCGAAGGCGCCCGCTTCGTTGACCCCGGGGCCGACCCGGGTCATGCGGCCCGCGCCGGTGTCGGTATGCTTGTCCTTGCGCACCTGAACCGCGCCTTCCAGCGCCAGGGGCCCCCTGCGCCAGCTCTGTTCGATCCGGCCGACCAGGGCGGTGTCGCCGTCCATATAAGGTTTGATCAGGGTCTGGACGGCGGTGACCGCCTCGCCGGTGGGGAAGCGCATCACATTGGCCAGCACCGACTGACCCTGCATGTCGATGCCCGGCGCGCCGCCGCGGATCAGCTCGATCCGGTCCACGCTCTTGGCCGGAATGCGCTGCAGCAATTGGTCCAGCGGCACGGATTTGGAGGTTGGGCGCACGCCGTCGATCAGCACATTGCCCGCCGCCCCCGCGAAACCGCGCACCTCGTCGCCCTTGTTGAAGGTGAAGCCGGGCAGCTTCTGAACCATGTCGTTGGCGTTGGTCGGCAGGAAGTCGGCGAAGAACCCGGCCCGGTAGACCACGCGCCCATCGGCGGCCTCCGTTTGAGCGATCGCTTCCCCACCGGGGATCATGCAGGCGAAAGACGCGCCAAGGAGGGTGGCGGCGTTCCTCACCGGGAACCGAGCGGCTTTCGCGCCTGGATTTGTTGAGGCGTCACAATGGCTTCCAACGATTCATGAGCGACTCCCCCTATGGCAGAGCTTCAATTGCTCGAACAGCGTTATGAATGCGGCGCAAGCGTGACAATTGCGTTGACGACTGGATTAAGAGCCGTCGGTGAACAGGCTGGGGCGCCGGGGCTCAACGCTACATTTCGACATGCCCGACGCCTTGACGGCGACACATTCCCGAGGCCTCTTGAGATTGAGAATGATCCGCAAGACGACCGACAACGACGCCGCTGGGAAGCAAATGGAACCGACTAAGAGCGCCGCCATCGGTTGGGCCGCCACCGGCTTGGCCGTCGTCCTGGCTGCGGCGCCGGCATGGGCGCGCACGCCCTACATCCTGCCCAACACGTTCAACCCTGAGCGCGCCCAGGTCACGCTGCAAGGCGCGACCACCGAGGACGACTATTTCAATCCCGACGGCGCCCTGAACGCGCCGGATTACCTCTCGACCCTGCCTTCGGGCCAGCAGACGCGGATCGTGCCGGCGGCCCGGCTGCGGGATATGGTGGTTACCGAGGCGGCTCTGCAGGAGGCGGGAACCTATCGTTTCTCCACCGGCCAGATGGTCACCCGCACCGCCGATTTCGCCAATGTCGCCGGCCGCTGGCTGCCGATCCGCGAGCCGCGCGGGCCGCGACCGGCCATACCCACCTTCGTCCCCGAGGCCGAGGTCCCCGCCGGCGCCGCGCGCATGAAGAGCGACAGCGTGATGGTGGTGGAAACCTATGTGTCCAAGGGCGCTCCGACAGAAGCCGCGCTGAAGACCTCAGGCCAGGGCTTCGAACTGAAGCCCGTCAACCATCCCAATGCCGTCTATGTGGACCAGGGCTTCGCCTTCCAGCTTCTGGCGGACGGGCAGCCGGCGGCGGGGGCCGCTATCGCGGTCTACCGCTCGGGCAATATCTATGACGACCGCCGCATCGCCGCCGAGCAGAAAAGCGACGCCAAGGGCATGACCAAGATCGCCTTCGCCCAACCCGGCGTCTATCTGCTGACCGCCCGCTACCCAGTCGGCCCGCGCGCGCCGGGCGAGGCCCCGCCGGCCAAGACCTACACCTACAGCCTGACCTTCGAAGTCACCCGCTAAGTCCCTGACCGAGGCCGATCACCATGCGCTCCCATTCGACCTGGCTCCTCGCCGGCGCCGCCCTGCTCCCCCTCGCGGTCCCCGCGGCGGTTCATGCCGAGCCCTATCGCTTCCACTACGATCATGTGCTGGGCACCTCGCTGGACATCACCGCCATGGCCTCGGATGAATCCTCGGCCCTGATGGCCGTCACCGCCGCGCGGCATGAGATCGCCCGGCTGGATCCGATCCTCAGCGCTTGGCGCGAGGACAGCGAACTGCAGCACCTCAACCGCTCGGCCTCGGCCCAGGTCTCGCCGGACCTCTATGCGGTGCTGGCGCGCGCCGAGCACTGGCGCGCGGTCACCGATGGCGCCTTCGACTGCCGCACCGGCGGCGCCCTGGCCATCTGGCGCGGAGCTGAGGCCTCGGGCAAGCCGGTCGACGCCGCTCGCCTCAATCGGACGCTTGCCTCGGCCCTGGATAGCCTGCGCCTGGAAGGCGCGGCGCGCATCGTTCACCGCCCCGAGGGGGTGCGCCTGACTGTCGACGGCGTGGCCAAGGGCTATGTCATCGACGCGGCGCTGGCCGCGGCGCGCAAGGCCAGCCCCAACCTGCACGGCCTGATGATCGACATCGGCGGCGACCTGCGTTGCTGGGGCCGGGCGCCCCAGGCGTCGGGCTGGAGCGTCGGCGTGGCCGGCCCGCGCGAGGCCGATAACCTGCAGCCGGCCCTGGCCCTGCGCCTCCACGACCAAGCGGTGGCCGCCAGCGGGCGCGGGGACCGCGACCTGAAGATCGCCGGCGGCGCCGTTTCGCACACCCTGTCGCCCGCCACCGGCCGCCCGGTGGCTCATGTGCAGCACGCCGTGGTCGTGGCGGCCACCGCTACCGACGCCGACGCCCTGGCGACAGCCTTCATGGTGATGGCCCCGCGCGACGCCATCGCCTTGGCCGACCGAACCCAAGACGTCGAGGTCCAGGTCGTCGACCACGCGGGAACGCGGCACAGCTCACGCGGCTGGGCCGACCTGCAGTCGCCCCCCGCGGGACTGATCAAGGCCAGCTTCGCCTCGTCCGCCATCGCCGCCGTCGCGCCGGCGGCGGCCGGCAAGAGCATCGGACTGGACCTGACCTACCAGGTGCCTAAGATCGACGCGGAGCCCTATCATGCTCCCTATGTGGTCATGTGGGTGACCGATGAGAACCGTCAGATGGTGCGCACCTTGGCCGTACTGGGAAACAAGCCCAAATGGGCGCCGGAGAACTTCGTGTGGTGGCGCCGCTATGGCCGCCAGGCGCCGCAGGTGCTCGACACCGTGGCCCGCGCCAGCCGCCTGCCCGGCCGCTACAACCTGTCGTGGGACGGCAAGGACGACGACGGCAAGCCGGTCGCCGCCGGTAAGTACATCCTGCACATCGAAGCCTCGCGCGAGAAGGGCGGCCACACCTACCAAACCGTCGATCTCGACCTGAACGGCGCCGCCGGGAGCAAGGCCCTGCCGGCCAAGGACGAGATGGGTCCCGTCGACCTCAAATTCGGCCCCGGCGTGTGACTGAGACGTCTCTGAGACCCGCGGCGAAGGCGCCCAAGGCAACGGCCAAGGCCCCCGGTTTCGACCGGGGCGCCTTCTACCGTGTCTGCCGGATGCTGCACGCCTACTTCTCGGCGTTCGCCTTCCTGACGCTCATCTTCTTCTCGATCACCGGGCTGATCCTCGACCACCCCGAATGGATGCAAGCCCGCGGGCGGGAGGATCAGGTCAAACTGACCGTGCCGGCCGCCGCGCTGGCCGAGGCAAACAAGGCCTCTGATCCCAAGGCCGCCTTGGCTGCGGCGGTTGCCAGGATGACCCCAATGATGGGCGCCTACAGCAGTGGCGATATCGAGGACGGCCAGGCCAACCTGCGCTTCGTGGGGGTCAAGGGCGCGTCCACCATCCTGTTGGATGTCGCGACTGGCGAGGCCGAAGTCACCGTCGAGCACGCCACCGCCATTACCATGATCGGCGACCTGCACCGGGGCAAGAACGCCTCCCTGCCCTGGCGCATGCTGATCGACCTGTCGGCGATCCTGGTGCTGATCCTCTCGGTGATCGGCTATGTGCTATTCTTCAGCCTGCGCTTCCGCCTGCGCACCAGCCTGATCCTGACCGCGGTCAGTCTGCTGGCCATGCTGGCGGTGTTCGCCTTCCTGACGCCCTAGGCATCGACAGACGCGCGAGCGGCCCAGCCGTCGCGCGCCTGCCTTGCAATCCTTTGGACGCCCCGCGCGGTGGCGGGGCGTATATCAGGCGCCGTTGCCAACCTTCACGCCATTGATCTCGACGCTGACGATATTGCCGCCGGGGCCGCCGTCCTTGAGCGGATGGATGACCATCACGGCCTTGTCGCCCGGCTTCAGCGAATTGGGCTTCCAGCCGTTGCGGATCAGGGCGTTGGGGCTGCCCCCTTCGATCGACCATTCGACGTCCTTGCCGGACGCGTCACGGGCGACGATCTGGATCCAGCTATGCGGATTGGTCCACTGGAATTCCTTGATGGTGCCGTTAAGGGTGACGCTCTTGTCGCGCTCGAACATCGCGCCGGAGTGGTGGGCGAACGCGGGAGCGGCCGCAAGAGCGACTACCGCGATGCCGGCCAAGGCCAGCATCTTCTGGGTCACGGGCATCTTAGTGCTTCCTTCCTTCTTATCGTTCTCGACGGCCGTCGGGTTTTTCTGACCCTTCCGTCAAAATCAACATAGCCGAAAAACAAGATTTCGCCACAATTGACCGCGCCGCCCCTGCCTCTGCTAGGCGTTGCAGACCATTGCGTCCGGGCCGATCCGGCCTATCTGTGACGGACCATCAACAAGGAGCGGCATCCATGTCGACCACTGAGCGCGCGGTTCTGGCCGGAGGCTGCTTCTGGGGCATGCAGGATCTGCTGCGCCGTTTCAAAGGCGTGGTCTCCACCCGGGTCGGCTACAGCGGCGGCGACGTGGCCAACGCCACCTACCGCAATCATGGCACGCACGCCGAGGCCATCGAGATCGTCTTCGATCCAGCCCAGCTGAGCTTCCGCGAGCTGTTGGAGTGGTTCTTCCAGATTCACGATCCGACCACGCTGGACCGTCAGGGCAACGATCGCGGCGCCAGCTACCGCTCGGCGATCTACTACACCAGCGAGGCGCAGAAGCAGGTCGCCATCGACACCATTGCCGACGTCGACGCCTCCGGCCTGTGGCCCGGCAAGGTGGTCACTGAAGTGACGCCGATCGGGCCCTTCTGGGAGGCCGAGCCCGAGCATCAGGACTATCTGGAGCGAATCCCGTCCGGCTACACCTGCCACTTCGCGCGGCCCGGCTGGGTCCTGCCCAAACGGGCGTGAATCCTTATCCCGTGATGCGCGTTATCAAGGCATGAGCACCGAACAGACCCTGCGCACTTTCGCCGTGCACCAGCTCGATCAGGCCCCGGCCCGCCTGATCGACGAGACCAGCGTCGAGGCCGCCGCCGTCGCCTACGCCGAAGACATGGCCCCTGCCGACGTCCACCAATTGAGTGTGGTCGTGCACGAGATCGACACCGGCCGCGAGCACTGCTTTCGCGTCGATCTGGACACCGGAGCGGCCGCGCCGTGCGCCTAGGAACAGCCGGCGGTCGGCCCGGCTAACCGCGCCTGCCACATCGGCAGGTTCGCCCCTTGCATCGAAGCGGCGGCGAGCACCTGGACCGGTTCAAGTTGCAAAGCCTGGCGCCGCGACTCCAGGCGGATGAAGGCGATCTTTTCGTCGGCGCAGTCCTGCGCCAAGGCGTCGGCGTCGCCGCCGGTCTGGCTGACATGTGGCGGGCCGGCCGCCGTCGGGTTCTTCTGATCGAAATCCAGTTGCGCCGCCGCGTTGACCCAAGCGCCCAGCGCCGCCCCCAGCATAAAGTCCGGCGACGGTTCGCCGCGCGCCCGTTCGGCTCGCACAGCGGGCACGTCGCTGGACGAAAAGCCGACCGAGCTCGCGCCCCGGCGGATCTCAGCTTGATCGGCGGCCGAGAGAATCGCCGCCAGCAGAACGAGCCTGATCAGTGGAAGGGCAGCACCGAGGCGTCCTGCTGCGGCGGCCCCGGATCGCCGCGCGCCGCCGCGATGGTCGCCGTGTCGACCGCGGGCGCCTTGTTGCCCCAGGCCGAGCGGACGTAGCTGAGCACCGACGCCATCTTCTCGTCGGTCAGTTCCTCGCTGAAGTTAGGCATGCCGCCGCGCCCGTGCAGCAGGACATAGGCCGGCGCCTTGGGATCGCCCTGGACCACCTTGTTGCCGTCCAGCGCCGGGAAGAACCCCGGCACCCCCTTGCCCGTGGGCTGGTGGCAGGCGGCGCAGTTCTCGGTGAACAGGGTCACGCCATCCTGGGCTACGGCGGAATCGGCAAGACCGAGCGCGGCGGTCAGGACGGCGGAGCAGACAAGACTTTTCACGATCATGACTAGGCCATGGCCCTCTTGTGAAGTTTGGCGATCTGCTGCCAGGCGGACTCAATGCCCCCTTCCTGCCAGCCGGTTAGGTAGCTGAGGTGCTCACCGGCCAGATAGAGGCGGCCGTCGGGCTCCAGCAGCGTCGGGTAGTATTTGGCGCGGCCCTCCTCGGTCCACTCGGCCCAACCGCCCATGTTGAACGGCACCCGGTGCCAGGCGATCGAGAACGAGCCGTCGTTGGCGGCGGTGTATTCGGGGAACACCTTCTGGCCGGCGGCCAGGGCGTAGGCCTTGCGGGCGGCCAGGGTCATGCCGCTCATGCGGGCGGCGGCGGCGCCGTGCGGATAGAAGCCCAGGATCACGCCCTTCTGGCTCAGCCAGCCGGTCGAGGGCAGGCTGATGGTGCCGATCACCGGATCGTCGACATAGACGTGGCCGCCGTAGATCTGGTGGTTGGTTTCCCAGAAGCGCTCCTTCATCTGCAGGCCGATCTTGCCGACCAGGGCGTAGGACACGCCGCCGATGGCTTCCTTGAACTTCGGCGAGACCTGCAGATCGATTCCGCGCAGCACCGACAGCGGGATGGTGCACACGCAGTAATCGGCGGTGATCGAGCCCTTCTGCCCCTTACCGTCGGTATAGGCGACCGTGACGCTGGTCGGGGTCTGGCTGATCTTCTCCACAACGTGCTGCAGCTTGATGATCGGCTTCATGTTGCGCACGAAGCCGGCCGGCAGCCGGTCCATGCCGCCGATCGGCTCGAACATGGTGCGCTGCTGATCGAGGTTGGAGATCGAGCGCAGGGTCTGCCAGGTCCGCGACTTGAGGATGTCGCCCAGCGGATAGGGCTTGGATTCCTTGCCCGGGCCCGGATCCAGGCCGGCGCCGGGATTGATGTCGGGGCTGCGGCCCTCGGCGCCGATGTATTTGAAGTCGCCTCGCGTCAGGAAACCTTCGCTGCGCAGGTAGTCGAGGAACAGCTCCTTGTCGCCGGCCCCGAAATCGCTGTCGAGCGCGCCCTGACGCACCTGTTTGGCCAGCATCTCGGCAGCGTAGCCGCGCATGTCGGCGGCGATCTCGACCTTGCGGATCGGCTTGCCGACCAGGGGGCCCGTACCCTTTTCGAAGTTGATCGGCGAGCGGTCGTTGTCGTTGTTGAACAGCTCGACTCCGACGCCGAACTTCCTGGCGTAGTGCAGGTAGCCGGTGTGGAAATAGGGGATCCGCCAGGGGCCGGGGTTGATGTAGTGGCCATCGCCCTCTATTCAGGAGCGACGGCAAAGGACCATCCGCGGATCTCCGCCCTGTTCACCCCAGATGCTGTGCTGGCGCACTTTCCGCCGACCCTGATCCAGGTTTCGACGGCGGAGTATCTGCTGCCCGACGCCCACGCCATGGCGGCACGCCTGACCGCTCTAGACCGGCGCGTGGTGCTTAGCGCCTGGCCCGACATGCCCCACGTCTGGCACGCCTTCCGGGGCCAGCTACCCGAGGCCGGACAGGCGCTGGCCGAGGCCGCGCGTTTCCTCGCGGACGGCTGAACGGTCGCCCGATCAGCCCAGCTGTGCGGCGACAGCCTTGCCGGCGCTGGTGGTGTCGGCCGCGCCACCGAGGTCGCGGGTGCGCAGGGACGGTTCGGCCAGGGTCCGCTCGATCGCCCTGAGGATCTCGGCGCCGGCTTCAGGCTCGCCCAGGTGGTCCAGCATCATCGACGCCGACCATATCTGGCCCACCGGATTGGCCACGCCCTGCCCCGCGATGTCGGGCGCGGAGCCGTGCACCGGCTCGAACAGGGACGGGAAATTGCCTTCCGGATTGATGTTGCCCGACGGCGCGATGCCGATGGTGCCGGTGCAGGCGGGGCCCAGGTCCGACAGGATATCGCCGAACAGGTTGGAGCCCACCACCACGTCGAAGCGGTCGGGGTTGAGCACGAAGTGCGCCGCCAGGATGTCGATATGGTACTTGTCCCAACGCACGTCCGGATACTTGGTCGCCATCGCTTCGACCCGCTCGTCCCAGTAAGGCATGGTGATGGCGATGCCGTTGGACTTGGTGGCCGAGGTCAGGTGCTTCTTGTCCCGCTTCTGCGCCAGGTCGAAGGCGAACTTCAGAATCCGGTCGGTGCCGACGCGGGTCAGCACGGTTTCCTGCATGACGATCTCGCGCTCGGTGCCGGGGAACATGCGCCCGCCGATCGCCGAATATTCCCCTTCGGTGTTCTCGCGCACCACGAAGAAGTCGATGTCGCCGGGCTTACGGCCGGCCAGGGGGCACGGCACGCCGGGCATCAGCCGCACCGGGCGCA
This sequence comes from Caulobacteraceae bacterium, assembly GCA_947475845.1. Lineage (GTDB taxonomy): Bacteria > Pseudomonadota > Alphaproteobacteria > Caulobacterales > Caulobacteraceae > BOG-938. The sequence goes on from CANJMO010000004.1 coordinate 33,698, forward strand.
GATTGACGTACTGGTCGAACTCGCGCCGGAACTGCAGCAGCGAGCCCCACAGCGAGATGTGGTCGGGCACCGTGGCCGGCCAGCCGACCGCGCCGAAGAACAGGGCGTCGTGACCGCCGACCTTGTCCTTCCAGTCGTCGGGCATCATCTGGCCGTGCTTGGCGTAGTAGTCGCACGAGGCGAAATCGAACTCGTCCAGCTGCACCTGGAACCCGAACTTCTTGGCCGCCGCCTCCAGAATGCGCACGCCTTCGGGCATGACTTCCTTGCCGATGCCGTCGCCGGCGATGACAGCGATGCGATAGACGCGGTTGGCGCCGTGGGTCTGGGTCATTCGAAACACTCTGTCGTTGGCCGATCTTCGCCCTTCCCTAAGGCGCCAGGACGCGCTCGGCTACTACCGCGGGACGTGGATCGCCATCAGGGTCATGGTCCCGTCGACGGTCAGGATCTGGTGCGGCGTGGCCTGGGGCACGAAGACGAAGGCGCCCTTGGTCAGGGGATAGGTCGCGGCGCCCTCGATCACGGCGTCCTTGACCTCGGTGGTCGGCTTGCCCGCCTTGTCCTTCATCGCCCCGCCCATCAGGAAGCTGCCGGTCCCGTCCATGATGTAGATGAACTCGGCCTCCTTGGGATGGAACGAGGGTCCGCCGCCGGCCACTCGGTAGTCCACGGTGACGTCGTAGGGCGCCAGGGCGACGACGCTCTGGCTGATGTCGGTCTGCCCTGGCTTAATCGTGGCCTTGGCCTTGGCGATCAGGGCCTGCACCTCGGCCGAGGACGCGAAGGTCTTCATGTCCTGGGCGTGCGCGGACACGGTAGTCAGGGCCAGGGCCACGGCGAGCAGGGTCGTCTTCATCGCCTGATCCTTCACGGCCGCGGCTTGTGCTGCTTGGCCTGCAAATCGGCTTCGCAGGTCTTGATGTCGAGGCAGTAGTTCCACGGCTCGCGCCCCGAAACCGGGTTCTTGAAGTTCAGCCACATCGGCTTGATGTTAGGCCAAAGCACCGCGTTCTCTGGATCGCGCGAGTGGTCGTCGATGCCATAGAAGCGGATCTTCATCTTGGTGATGCGGTCGTAGTCGGCCTCGGCGGCGCCGGGCGGCGGGGTCTTGTGCGTGTCGGCGACCTTATCGCCCCACTTGGACCAGCCCTCCTTGTAAGTCGACGAACTCCAATAGGGCTCCTCGATGGAGATGACGTCGGCCTTCCACACCCCGTCGACCACCTTGAACTGGTCGTTGTACATGGCGCCGGACAGCACGCCCGGCATGTCGGGATCGACGCTGAAGCTGTGCAGGCGGGTATGCTCGACCGACGACTTACCGTCCTCGGAGACCACGATCACCGGCTGGAACATCATCCGGCCGCCCCAGCTAAAGCGCGGGTGCGGCAGGGGCAGGTCGCCCCAGCTGGTCTCGCAATTGGCGATGTGCTCGGCGCCGATGCAGAAGCCCACCGCCTGTTTTCCGCGCCAGCCGTCCTTGGTGTAGAGCCGCCCCTCGTTCACGAAGTCGTTGTCCACGAGATAGAAGCCGAAGGCGTGGGTCATGTTGTCGGTGGCGTCGTAACCGTATGATCGCGACAGCCGGCGCTGGGCTTCGGCCACGGTGGTCCCGCCGGCCGGCTTGGCGACGCCGCCCGTTGCGGGCAACAGGCTGCCGGCGCCGACGGTGCGTGAACCGGCTGGCAGGATTACCGGCTTGCCGGTCACCGGATGGTTCTGGAAGAACACCGGGATCGCGCCGTCGCCCATCCTGTCGGCCGCCGGGACCGGACGGTCCGGGGCGAAGCCGGCGCCCGGCGCCGGGGTCTCGATCCGGCTCTGGTTCCAGCCCTGGTAGTAGTCGGTGGTCTGGGTCGGGAACACGCGCATCTCGCGGATGCGCCAGATACCGTCGTCGCCCTGGGCCATGGTGTTGACGAAGGTGGCCAGGCCGAGCCGCGCCATCTGGGTATTGTTGTCGCCCAACTCGCGCCATTCCACGCCGCGCACCTGGGCCGAGCGGCCGTCACGCGCGATCGAGACGGTCATGTCGAACTTGGGCCGCTCGTTCAGCTCGCCCTTCTTCAGCCCCTGCGGACCCAGGCGCTCGAACGAGTGGCGGATGCTCTTGGCCCCGACATAGATGCCGACATCGGCCTCTTCCAGCACCGCGTCCTCGGCGAACAGGTCGCCGGCGTCGTCCCACATCTTGCGGTCGGAGTAGTAGCCGAAGGCGTTCTGCAGGTTGCGGATCTTGTCTTCGTCGTTGAGCCGCGTGATGCGCCGGTCCAGGTCGGCCAGGGCGGCGCCCGGCGCTCCCTTGATTGGCGGGATCGCCATCTTGGCGGGCACGGCGGGGACAACGATCGAGGCGTTGAAGGCGTTGAAGTGGAACGGCACAATCGGCACCTCGCCCGCCGTGGTCCAGCCGTCTTTGTAGGTCCCCCTGGCGTAGGGGTAGTAGTGCAGCCTGGAGATCTTCCAGACCCCGTTCTGCTTGACGTACTCGTTCTCGTGCACGCCGATCGCCCAGCCCTGCAGGCTATCGGGCCCGCCGTACTGGCCGTTCATGGTCACTTCCGACCAGCGCCCCTTGGCCGAATTGCCGTTGGCCGACAGGTGCACCACCGGAGTGTCGATCAGTTCGGCGCGCACGCCGCCCGCAGCGAGGCCCTCGCGGCCGGACCATTTCTTCTTCAGATAGGCGTCGATGGCGGCGGGCCCGGTCGCCGTGTCCTTGCCGTAGATCATCACGCCCTTGGCCGAGAACAGGGCGCCCATCTGGCTCCACAGGCCGTACTGCGCGTACTGGGCGTAGTTCATCTGCAGCGTCTTGACCGCACGCAGGTCCTCCATGCGCTGCACGTCGAGCGCCAGCCGGGCCACCTGAGCGGCGCTCTGGGCGTGGGCGGCGGGCGCAGCGAGGGTCAGGGCGGCGGCGCAGGCGCCCAGCGCCAGCAGAGCCTTTGAAGTCATGGTCGTCTCCCTAGTCGTTCTTGTTCTTGATCAGCGGGTCTTGGCCGCCGCCAGGTCGGTTTCGCAGGTCTTCAGGTCGGGGCAGTACAGCGGCGGCAGGCGTCCGCTGACAGGGTTCTTGTAAGAGAACCACATCGGTTTGATGTCGGGCCAGCGCAGCACGTCATTGGGCGGGATCGAGCCGTGGTGGCGCAGGTTGAGGGTGTCGCGGTTGATGTCCGGCGGGAAGTTGCCCGTCGGCGCGATGTGCTGCTTGATCGGCGGGATTTTGGTCGGCTCGCCGGTCTTGCGCGACCACCCCGCCGCATAGCTGAACGATTCCAGATAGGGCTGGTCGGGCGCCGCCACGTCGAACTTCCACACCCCGTCCACCAGCTTGGCGGCGTTGTTGGGATAGAGCCCGTCAGAGATGCCGACGCCGTAGTCGGCGCTGGTGTTGAAGTGGATCAGGTAGTTGCGCATCCGCGCCGACCGGCCGTCTGGCGCCACGTCGATCACCGGCTGCACCATCCAGTGGCTGGCCGAGAACACCCGGGGCATGGCCGCCACCCCGTCGTAGCTGGTCTCGCAGGCCTCGGTGTGTTCGGGTCCGATGCAGAACGCCACCGCCAGCTTGGCGCGCCAGCCGTCCTTGGCCATCAGCTGGCCGAGGTCGCGCCACTTCTGGTCGTCGATGTCGTAACCGAGCGCGTGGCTGAGGTTGTCGGCGCCGACGTACGCGACCGACAGCGACAGACGCCGCCGGGCTTCCACGATGGCCGCCTCGATGCCGCCCGGCAACCCCTCGGCCTTGGCCAGACCGGTCGGCGCGCCCAGCAGCGATCCGCCGCCGACGGTCTTGGTTCCGGCCGGCATGACCACCGGCTTGCCGGTCACCGGGTTGCGGTCCAGGAACACCGGGATAGCACCATCGGTCAGGGCCCCGACATCCGCGGCGGGAACAGGCCGATCGGGTTTCGCGGCGCCGGTGACAGCGGCCGTGACCAGCCGGTTCTTATGCCAGCCCTGGTAGTAGTCCGTGGCCATGATCGGAAAGTTGCGCAGCTCGCGGATGCGCCACTTGCCGTCCGCGCCCCGCACAAAGCGGTTGTCGAACACCGACAGGCCCCAGGCTGCGGTCCCGGCGTCGTAGTCGCCGAGAAGGTCGAACTGCGTCCCGCGCACCCGCGCCTGGGCGCCGTCGTCCGACACCGTCACGGTCTCGTTGAAATAGAGCCGGTTGTTAAGCTGCCCGCGCTTCAGCCCCTGCGGCCCGAACCGCTCGTAGGATCGGCGAATGCTTTTCGGCCCGACCCAGACCCCCGCGTCGGCCTCTTCCAGCACGCCGTCATCGGCAAACAGCTCGGCCGCGTCGTCCCACATCTTGCGATGGACGTAATAGCCGTAGGCGTTCTGCAGATTGAGGACCGTGTCCTCCGCGTTCATGCGGCCGATCCGCTTGTTCAGCCCCGCCAGCGCGGCGGCGGGCGCGCCCTTGATCGCCGGAATGGCCATGCCCTTGGGGATCGCCGGGATCGGCACCCCGGCCTGCTCGGCGGTGAAGCGGTGAGGGACCGTGACCACGGTGGGCGACACGCTCTTCCAGCCGGTCTCGTACGATCCGGCGGTGACCGGGAAATAGTGCAGGCGCGCGATCTTCCAGATCCCGCCTTCCTTCACATAGTCGGCCTCGATGATGCCGCAGGCCCAGTTGGCGGTAGCCCCGTACTGGCCGGTCATCGAGAACTGCGACCAGCGTCCGCGCGCGGTCCGGCCGTCCGCCGCTAGATTGACCACCGGAATGTCGACCAGTTGGGTGTGCAACTGACCGGCGGCCAGGCCTTCACGCGCCCCGCCCCACGCGGCGCGGTAATAGCTCGCGATCGCCGCCGGTCCGCGCCGCTCATCGGCGCCGTAGATCGCCACGCCCATAGGGCTGAACAAGGACGCCATCTCGATCCACAGGCCGGCCTGGGAATATTGCGCATACACCGTCTGCAGCCGGCGTACGGCGCGGATGTCCTCGGTGCGGGTGACCTCCAGCGACAGCCGGGCAACCTTGGCGGCAGGGGTTTGAGCGAAGGCGGGAGCGGTGGTGATCAGCACGCCGGACGCCAACAGGCCACGGCAGATCTTCCAGACGCGAGACGTCATGTTTCCAGGCCCCCCACCGACCGCCGGCATCCCCACCGGCGCTCACGCTTGTTCTTTGCTCGGCCGCTCTGGACGACCGTTCGAAATTCCAACCTCGTCATAGTGCGACGGCGCGGCTAGCCAAGCAATCAGTGATCAACGGCGGGGCGCCGTAGAGCTCTATTGACAGGCGTTGGGGCCGAGACGAGGGTTCCACCGCCGCCGGCCGCCTCGGGCGCCGGACGGAAAAGACCGAACTCATTCGGCGCATTTTGGGGGGACCACCCGTGAAGAAGTATCTGCTGGCGCTGGCGGCGCTGCTGATGGCCGGACCGGCCTTCGCCCAGGGCACGACGGCGATGCCGATCCCGTTCACCTCGACACCCAACTTCCCCGACCTGCCCAACGGCCAGAACCTAGGCGAGACGCCCGGCGTGGCTACCGACTCCAAGGGCAATGTCTACGTCGCCTCGCGCTCGACCCCGTTCGTCGCCGGCCCGGCCTTCGGCGCCGCCGCCGGCCAGCTGTTCGAGTTCGACAAGAACGGCAAGTTCATTCGCGAGCTCGGCAAGGGCCTCTACGGCTTTTCCGAGATTCACAGCGTCCGCGTCGACAAGTACGACAACATCTGGGCCATCGATAAGGGCTCGGACATGGTTATCGAGTTCAACCAGGCCGGCCGCGTGGTGAAGGTGTTCGGGCGCAAGAAGGAGGCGGAGGAGGATCCCCACGCCTGGGCCAACCTCAACCCGCCGCTGCCGCCGATGGAGTCGAGCTTCCGCGCCCCGACCGACATCGCCTGGGACTCCAAGGACAACATCTACATCTCGGACGGCTACACCAACTCGCGGGTCGCCAAGTTCGACAAGGACGGCAACTTCCTGAAGATGTGGGGCACGCCCGGCGACAAGCCCGGCCAGTTCAACCTTCCCCACGCCATCGTCATCGACAAGGACGACAACGTCTACGTCGGCGACCGCACCAACCACCGCGTTCAGGTGTTCGACACCGAGGGCAACTTCAAGCGCCTGTTTTCGGTCGACGTGCCGCCCGATCCCACCACCAAGGCGGTCAATGGCAACACCCCCACCGGCGCCCTGCTCAAGCAGTGGATCGGCGCGCCCAATTCGCTGTGCATCCCGCCGGACAACCCCAACGTCATCTTCCTGGGCGAGTCGACCTATCCCGGCCGCATCTTCAAGCTGAAGCTGGACGGCACCATCATCGGCACCTTCGGCAAGTCGGGCCGGGTCCTCGGCACGTTCTCGGGCGCCCATGGCCTGGCCTGCCCGTCCGAGCACCTGCTCTACGTCGCCGAGACCTCCAACTGGCGGGTCCAGCAGATCCGCCTGAAGTAGCTCGAAACCATTTCAGGGATGGAAGGGCCGGCGGGCGACCGCCGGCCTTTTTCTATGCCCGCGCCAGGGACAGTTGGATCACATCCGTTCGCCGGGTGCGGAAGCCCGCCTCGCAGTAGCCGAGATAGAACAGCCACAGGCGGCGGAAGCGCTCGTCGAAGCCGAGTGGCGCGATCGTGCTCCACTGCGCCTGGAAGCGTTCGGCCCACTCGGCAAGGGTGCGGGCGTAGTCCTGCCCGAACCGCGTGGCCCCCTGCCAGGTCAGGCCGGCCCCGGCGATCTCTTGGCGCAGCCGCGTCTCGGACGGCAGCATGCCGCCGGGGAAGATGTACTTCTGGATGAAGTCCGCCTGGCGCTTGTAGTCCTCGAACAGCTCGTCCTTGATGGTGATGATCTGCAGCCCCGCCCGGCCGCCGGGCTTGAGCAAGTCGCGGACCTTGGCGAAATAGGTCGGCCAATAGGCCTCGCCCACCGCCTCGAACATCTCGATCGAGGCGATCCGGTCGAAGCGGCCCTGCACATCGCGATAGTCGATCAGCTTGATCTCGGCCCGCTCGGCCAGGCCCTGCTCGAACAGGCGCTTACGGGCGAAGTCGTACTGGGCCTGCGAGATGGTCACCCCGGTGACCTTGGCTCCGACGCGCGCGGCGGCATATTCGGCGAACCCGCCCCAGCCGCAGCCGATCTCCAGCACGCTGTGCGAAGCCTCCAGGCCCATGCTCTGGGCCAGGGCCGCGTACTTAGCTTCCTGCGCCCGCGGCAGGGGCTGGTTGGGCGCGGAGTACAGGGCCGAGGAATAGGTCATGCCCTCGTCCAGCCAGGCTCCGTAGAAGGCGTTGCCGAGGTCATAGTGGGCGTGGATGTTGTGCCGCGAACCCTTGCGGGTGTTGCGCCGCAGGGCATGCTTCAGCCCGTGGATCGCCCGCATCAGGGGGTTGCCGTCCACCAGCCGCTGCAGGCGGTCGAAGTTCATCGAGAACACCTCCAGCAACAGGGGCAGGTCCGGCGTATCCCACTGCCCCGCCACATAGCTTTCGGCGAAACCGATGGCGCCCGAGGCCGCGACCCGGCGCACGAAGCTATAGTCGTTGATGATCATCCGCGCGGTCGGGCCCGGCTGCGGCCCATGGATAGTCATTTGGCGCCCACCCGGCAGCGCCACCTCCAGCGAGCCCTCGCCCCAGTTCTGCGACAGCACCTTGAACGCTGTCCGCACCATCGAGGGCGCCCCGCGCAAGGCGGTGTGGCCCATGTCCATCGGATCGGCGAATGTCATGCTGCGATACCTTCGATCCGGCTCAAGCGATCGCCCGTGCGGCCCAGGTGGTGATGAAATAGCTGGCCAGGGCGGCGACGGCGCTGGCGAAGGCACCCCAGCACAGGTCCAGAACGGTGATCTTCAGGGACCAGATGCGCAAGGTGGCCTGGTTGGTCAGGTCGTAGGTGGCGTAGGCGACCAGGCCGAGCAACACCCCGTTCAGCCCGGCCCGGCCCCACGAGCCCTCGGTCAGGGCCGGCCAGACCGCGAAATAGACCAGGCCCGCCAGGTAGATCAGGTAGAAGGCCATGGCCGGCGCCACCTGCACCTTGTCGGCCAGCATCGGCCCCAGGGCCGGCTTGTACAGCGACGGCCCGGTCAGGCTCAGCCAGCAGAAATCCAGGGCCGCGAACACCACCATCACCGAGACGTAGGCGATGGCCGATTCCATGACGATGCGGGGCATGTCCTATTTCCTCAGTCGTTGGCGCTGCGCGGATCGGGCGCGGGCGACAGGCGATAGTGGCTGACGCCCCATTCGGCGCCCGCGGCGTGGCCGAACAGGCCGGCCACCGACAGGAAAAACAGCCGCCAGCGCCGCCGCCACAGCCCCGCGTCGGGGCCGTAAACCTCGGCCAGGATCTGGCGGATGCGCGCGTCGTTGCGGTCGAAATTGGCCAGCCAGTCCATCGCCGTGCGGCGGTAGTGCTCGCCGCTCCAGCGCCAGTCCTGCTCGACCTCGAACAGCGACCCGAACTGATGAATCAGATGGTGACTGGGCATCACCCCACCGGTGAAGAAGTGCTGGGCGATCCAGTCGGCCTTGTCGTTGCGGTCGAAGGCGTAGGGCGTCGTGCGGTGGGTGAACACGTGCAGGAACAGCCGCCCGTCGTCCTTGATCCAGCCGCGCACCCGCTCCAGCAGGGCCGGCCAGTTGGACATGTGCTCGAACATCTCCACCGAGACCACCCGGTCGAAACGCTGCCCGGCCAGGGCCGCGTCGTCGAGCTGGTTCATGTCGGCCGTGACGACCTTCAGATTGGTCAGCCCGCGGGCAACCATCTGGGACTGGATATAGAGCCGCTGCGAATTGGAGTTGGACACCGAGACGATGCGCGAATTGGGATAGTGCTCGGCCATCCACAGCGACAGCGAACCCCAGCCGCAGCCGAGCTCCAGCACGTCCTGCCCATCCATCAGGTCGGCGTGGTCGCAGGTCAGGGCCAGCGCCCGCGCCTCAGCCTGACCCAGGGTGTCGGTAGACCCGGCATAGAAGCAGCTGGAATATTTGCGGTGTGGACCCAGCGCCAGTTCGAAGAATTCGGCCGGCAGCTCGTAGTGCTGCTCGTTGGCTTCATCGGTGTTTTCGGCGATCGGATGATCGAGCATGCCTTGCGCGAACAGGCGCTCGGTTTCCGGCGGTAGGCGCTGCAGGCGCTTGTCGGCGGCGCCGCACAGGTAGTCTATGCCCATCAGGGTCAGCTTGTCCGGGCACGGCGTGCGCTCGAAGGCGTGGATGGCGGCGGCGAGGGCGTTCATGAGCGGGGCTCCTGCAGCCGCCCGGCTCGCGGCCTAGGCGGATCGTCCACGGGGCGGCCACAAGAAGAAGCGGCTGGTGCGCGCTTGGTAGTCGCGGAAGGCGTCGCCACGGCTCTTGAGCATCTGCGCTTCGAGCGGTGGAACGCCGTTGCCGCGGTCGAGCACCAGATACATCAGGACGGGAGCGCCCCATGCGGCCCAGCCTAGGAGGTATACGCTGCCGATCTGGGATGAGATCACCGGGTAGGCTAGCCAACCGAACCATTCGAAGAAATAGTTGGGATGCCGCGACCAGGCCCACAGGCCGGCGTCATTGATCGCGCCCTTCGGCGGCTTCGACGCCTTGAAGCGGCGCATCTGCTCGTCGGCCAGACCCTCGCCCGCGATGGCCACGATCAGGATCAGAGCGCCCAGGGCATCCGCCACGCCGAGCCCGCCGCCAGGCGTCCGCGCCGCCAGCATGATCGCCAGGGCCAGCAGCAAAGCCACCGGCGCCTGCAGCAGGACGAACGGCAACAGCTTACTCTGAAACGCCGCGCCCCACTGCCCGCGCAGATCGACGTAGCGGCGGTCCTCGTCGGGCGATTTGGCCACGCGGATGGCGACATAGAGGCCCAGCCTCAGCGACCACACAGCGGTCAGACCGGCGACTAGCCATTGGCGCGCCGTCGGCGGCCCATCGACCGGCGCCAGGGACAGGACCACCCCGGCCAAGCCTGTCCCGAAGGTCCAGAACACATCGACCCAGCCGACGTTGCCGACCGCCCGCTGGTAAAGCCAGCCCGAGCCCATGATCGCCAGCAGGCCCAGGCCCACGACGGCGATCAGCGTGACCACGGCCTCACACTCTCAGGAAGGATTTGACCAGGCTCATCAGACCCGAGGTCTTGATGCCGCCCTGGCCCGAGATCAGGCAAATGCAGGCGCTGTCGCCATGCACCGACGGCGCGTGTTCCAGCCCCTCGCCGCTCTCGCCGAAATCGCCCGCCGCGAACACACTGTTGTCGTCGACGAAGGCGCCCTGCAGGACGGTGGTGAATTCCGGGCCGTGGTGGCCGTGATGGGGCATGGCGACGCCCTGCGGCACGCGCATCAGATAGGTGCGCCAGCCGTCGGCGGCATTGGATTTGATCGGAGCCACCCAGATGCCGGGGCCGACCCAGCGGCGGGCGCCGATCTCGCGGCGCGCCACGGCGGACGGCAGCGCCAGGCCGCCGATCGACTTGCTCACCGGCGTGGAGGCGCGACGCGCCGGCTGCGGCCGCTCGATCCCGGCCAGGGCGCGGGCCAGGGCGTCATCGGCCATATCGACCTGCTCTACATCGGCCAACAGGGCGCCGCCGACCTGCTCGAACAGGGCCACGCGGGAACGGCACGCCGGGCAAAGGTCCAGGTGCGCCGACACCGTCAGGCTGGGGCCGTCCGCCAGGGCGCCCGAGGCGTAGCCCGCCAGGACCACTTCGGTGGGATGATGACGCAGCCTACTCACAACAGGTCTTCCAATTGCGCGCGCAGCCGGACCATGGCCAGGCGCAGGCGGGACTTCACGGTGCCGAGGGGAACACCGAGATTCTGGGAAATCTCCGCGTGGGCCTTGTCGTGGAAGAACGACAGGCGGACCACTTCGGCTTGATCCGGGGGCAGGGTCTTGAGGGCCGTGCGCAGCTTCTGCTCGCGCTCGCCGGCGGACAGAGCATCGTCGGGGCGCGTCTCTTCGGCCGGCAACAGTTCCGGCTCGTCGATCAGGTCGTCGGGATGGCGTTCGCGGCGGATGGCGTCGATCCGCAGGTTCCGCGCGATGGTGAAGATCCAGGTCGAAGCGGAGGCCCGCGAGGGGTCGAAATAGGCCGCCTTGCGCCACACCGCGAGCAGGGTCTCCTGCGCCAGTTCCTCCGCCAGCTCTGGCTTGGCGCCCAGCTTCAGCAGGTAGCTTTTCACACGCGGGGCGAAGCGGCCGAACAGCAGGGCGAAGCTTTCGCGGCATTGCTTTGTGGCGATCGCCACGATCCAGGCCGAGGGGTCAGCGCGCTCATTGGCCTGGAACTCGGCCACGGTCTTCATCGGGTCGATCCACAGGGGCGGCGAGGCCGACGCGACCGGGCGCAGCGCCTGGGGCATCGCCCCGTCCTGTTCACCCATGCTGATCGCGATAAGCCCGACATTCATGCTCCCAGTACGGGCCGGCTAGGCCAGCAGATCACAAGGCGCCTCTTTCCCAGCCTGAGTGATCCACGTCCAGCCCGCCCTCGTAAACCAAGGGTATTAAGGACGCCCGCAAGATGACCGCCGAGCCGCACCGCACCCTCGACATCGCCATCGTCGGTCAAGGCATAGCGGGCATGTCGGCCGCATGGCTGCTGAGCCAGGGTCACCGCGTCACCATCTATGAAAGCGAGGACCGCATCGGCGGCCACAGCCAGACCGTCGAGGCCCCAAGCCCGCAGGGGCCGGTGCCGGTCGACATGGGCTTCATCGTATACAACGAGCTGGCCTATCCCAACCTGACGGCCCTGTTCAAACACCTGGACGTGCCGACCAAGGCCTCGGACATGTCGTTCTCGGTGTCACTGGACAACGGCGGCTTGGAGTACGGCGGGGCCAATCTCAAGAGCTGGTTCGCCCAGCCGCGCAACCTGCTCAGCGGACGATTCTGGTCGATGCTGCGCGACCTCTACCGATTCTACCGCATGGCTCCGGTCCACGCCGACGACCTCGACAGGTCCACCACGAGCCTCGGCGACTATCTGGACGCCAACCGCTACGGCGGCGCCTTCCAGGACGATCACCTGCTGCCCCAGGCCGCCGCCATCTGGTCGGCCTCGGTCGAGGAAATCCGCGACCTGCCGGCCGCCGCCTTCATCCGCTTCTGCCAGAACCATGGCCTGCTCAAGATCGTCGGCCGGCCGATCTGGCGCACCGTCGACGGCGGCTCGCGCGCCTATGTCCGCCGCCTGACCGCTTCCTACAGAGACAAGGTCCGGCTCAACGCGGCCGTGCGCCATGTGCGCCGCCTGCCGGACGGCGTCCGCATCACCGACATCGAGGGCCGCACCCAGACGTTCGACCACGTGGTGATCGCCGCCCACGCCGATCAGGCGCTGAGGATGCTCGAGGATCCCTCGGTCGAGGAAGCCCGCCTGCTGGGCGCCTTCCGCTACACCCGCAACCACGCCGTCCTGCATTCGGACGTCAGCCTGATGCCGCGCCGCAAGAGCGTGTGGTCGAGCTGGAACTACCTCGGCAAGGCGGCCCAGACCGGCGCCGGTCGCCAGCTGTGCGTCACTTATTGGATGAACAAACTGCAGGGCCTGCCGGACTCCACGCCGTTGTTCATGACGCTCAACCCGATCCGCCCTCCGAAATCCGGGACCCTGATCCGGACCGAGGTGTTCGAGCACCCGCTGTTCGACGCCGCCGCCATGGCCGCGCAGAAGGAGCTGTGGTCGCTGCAGGGGGCCAATCGCACCTGGTTCTGCGGCGCCTATTTCGGGGCCGGCTTCCATGAGGACGGCTGTCAGGCGGGCCTGGCCGTGGCCGAGCAACTCGGCGGCGCGCGCCGTCCCTGGACCGTGCAGGGCGAGTCAGGCCGCATCCATCTGACCCGGCCCGAGCCGGTGGCCGCGTGACCGACCGGCACGCCTCGGGCCTATATTCCGGCGTGGTCGCCCACGCCCGCTTTCGCCCGCGCGTGCACCGCCTGCGCTACCGCATCTTCATGCTGCTTCTGGACCTGGACGAGGCCGAAAGCCTCGGCCGCCGGCCCAAGCTGTTCGGCTACAATCGCCGCGCCCTGATCGCCTTCCGCGACCGTGACCACCTGGCCGGCGACGGCCGCACCCTGCGCAGCCAGGTCGAGAGCGAACTCCTCGCCGCCGGCCTCGATCTTGGCGGCGGCGCCATCCGCATCCTCAGCATGCCGCGCGTTCTGGGTTTCGTGTTCAACCCGATCAGTGTCTTCTTCTGCCACCATGCCGACGGGACGCTCGGCGCCACGCTGTACGAGGTCAACAACACCTTCGGCCAGCGCCACACCTACCTGATCCCGGTCTCACGGGCCGAGGCGCGTCAGGACGTGATCGCCCAGGCCTGCGACAAGGCGTTCCACGTCTCGCCGTTCATGGAGATGGCGATGCGCTACCAGTTCCAGGTGGCGCCGCCCGGCGGGGAAGCCCGGCTGATCGTCGATGCCCATGACGCCGAGGGCCAGATGTTGGCGGCCTCGTTCCGCGGCAAACGATCCGAGCTAACCGACAAGGCCATCGCCCACGCCTTCATGGCCCACCCGTTACTGTCGATCGCGGTGCTGGCCAGCATCCACTACGAAGCGGTCAAGCTGCTGCTCAAGGGCATGCGGCTGAAACCGGCCCCGCCCGCGCCCTCCAGCCCCGTGTCGGTCGTCCGCTAGGTCTTGGCCTCGACCTTGTCGCGGCTCTCCGCCCCGGCCACCGAATAGAGCACCTGGCTGTTGCGGGTCTTCTGGAACTCTTCCAGCGTCTGACCGCGCATGTGCGAATAGACGTGCAGGTTCGAAACCCCCGACACCGCCGCCAGCTTCTCCAGCACGAAGAAGATCGCGCCGTACTGCATCATCGCCCGCCAATCCAGGCGGCGGATCATGTCACGCTCCTGCTCGGTCAGCCCAGCCTTCTCGAACGACGCTTCCGGGTCGGCCTTGAAGGCGGCGCGGTGGTCCGGCTTGACCAGATCATGCAGGAACCGATTGAGCCGGTAGTAGGCGACGCTGCGGTCCAGATCGAAGGGATAGGTGCCCTCCAGGTTTTCGATGCCGCGCAGCTGCTCGGCCGACTTGGCGCGCTCGGCCTTGGCCAGCTCGGCCGACATAGGCTCGGCCTGGTTCTCGTAGATGGCGGTGACGATGGCGGTCATCGACGGCAGGTAATAGGTGCGGTGCAGGCACTTGATCCCCGCCGACATCGCCCCGCGCGCCAGCAGCCACATCACCACTTCGGAGCTTTCCATCCCGCCCAGCCGGGCATGGTCGGCATGGGTCATGCGGGTCAGGGCGATGGGGTCGTTCTCCAGCAGTTCGAGGAATTCCTCGTCCCAGGCCGGATTGTTGAAACCGCACCGCTCGCCCTGCACCTGGTGCGACAGGCCGCCGGTGGCGACCATGGCCACGGTGATGTCCTCGGGATAGCTCTCGATGGCGTTGCGGATCGCCTGACCCAGATTGTAGCAGCGCTTGGCGCTTGGCACCGGGAATTGCAGCACGCCGCATTGCAGGGGGATGATCGGGATCGGCCACTCCGGCTCGTGCGGCATCATCATCGACAGCGGCGAGAAACAGCCGTGGTCCAGGTCGCGGTTCTGGAAGAACGACATGTCGAATTCGTTGGCCATCAGCGAATTTCCGATGTGCTTGGCCAGCTTGCTGTGGCCCTTGATCGGCGGCAGGTCGCGGCGTCCGCCGCCTTCGTCCGCCACCTTCCACTCTTCCCCGATCCCCAGCACGAAGGCCGAGTAGTGATCGAAGAAGAACGAGGTCAGGTGATCGTTGTAGACCACGATCAAGGCGTCCGGCTTCTTATCGCTCAGCCAGGCCTGAATCGGCTCATAGGCCTTGAAGATCGGGGCCCAAACCGGATCGTTCTGTTTCTTGCCGTCGTAGGCGAAGCCGATGGTCGGGGTGTGGGACGTGGCGATCATGCCGACGATGCGGGCCATGGGTTTGCCTCCTAGTTCTGCCTTTTGGCGACAGCTACACGACTAACTAATCAGCGGCTCTGTGCAGTCAATTCGCAAAGCATTGGACGTGACAACACACCGTGCGAAATTGAGCCGCCGCGCGGACAATAAGAAGCTCAAAGGCCGACTGGAATGATCTCGCTCAAGCGCTGCGGCGCCGCCCTCGCCCTACTGCTGCTCGCCGCCGCCCCCGCCCGTTCCGAAGTGGTGCGCTTCGACATCCGCTCCGATGACGCCGCCGCCCTGGAGGGCCGCACCTTCGGCTCACGCGGCCGGGCCCGGAAGATCGTCGCCGAGGCGACCATAGCGGTCGATCCGTCCAACCCGATCAACGACGCCATCGTCGACCTCAAGTCGGCCCCGCGCGATGCCCAGGGCCGGGTTCAGGCCAAGGCCGACGTGATCATCCTGCGCCCGGCCAGGCCCAACGGGGCCATGGTCCTGGAACTGCCCAATCGCGGCGGCGAGCTGTTCCTCAGCCTGATCGACGACGCGACCTTCGAGGCCGGCCAGCGCCTGACCAAGGCCGGCGACGTCGGCAACGGCTTCCTGCTCAACGAGGGTTACACCGTGGTCTGGGTCGGCTGGCAGGGCGACCTGCGCCAGCCCACGGACATCGGCCTGCGCCCGCCCATCGCCAAGGGCCTGACCGGCCGCTCGCGCGACCAGTGGACCATCCGCACCGCCGATCCCAAGATTCAGCTGCGGCTGCAATATCCCGCCGCCGACCCCGCCGACGCCAAGGTCTATCTGCGCCAGCGCCCCGACGCCGAACCGGCCACGCCGGACGGTCTCGGCTTCCGCTTCATCGACGACCAGACCATCGAGATCACCCGCCAGCCCGGCGCCGCAGCCGGCGACCTCTACGACTTCATCTACACCACCCGCGATCCGGCGGTGATGGGCATGGGCTTCGCCGCCGTACGCGACGTCGCCAGCTTCCTGAAGAATGACGCCAGCGCCCTCAATCCCCTGGCGGCAGCCGGCAAATCCGGGCTCGACCGCGCCATCGCCACCGGCATCTCCCAGAGCGGCCGGGCCCTGCGCGACGCCCTCTATTCCGGCTTCAATCAGGACGAGAAGGGCCGGATGGTGTTCGAGGGCATGTTCCCGATCATTCCCGGCACGCGCCGCAGCTTCACCAACGCCCGCTTCGCTCAGCCGACCCGCAACGCCGGGGTCCAGGCCGACCAGCTTTATCCGATGGACCAGTTCCCGTTCGCCTACGGCGCCCAGACCGACGCCCTGACCCAGAAGCACGACGGCCTGCTGCAACGCTGCGGCCAGGCCAAGACCTGCCCCAAGATTTTCCAGATGGACGCCGAGTATGAGTTTTACGGCTCGCGCGCCAGCCTGCTGGTGACCGACACCAAGGGCGCCGCGGCGGCTCTGCCGGAAAACGTTCGCGCCTTCATGATCGCCGGTTCGCCGCACGACAACACCTTCGATGCGGTGTCGGCGCCCACGCCCGGCTGCCGGCTGCCGTCCAGCCCGGTGTTCTACGGCGCCGCCCTGCGCGCCCTGCTCAACGACCTCGACGGCTGGCTGAGGAACCAATCGCCGCCGCCTAGCCGCATCCCGACCCTGGCCGACGGCACGCTGGTTGCGGCCAAGGACGTCTATCCGTCCGGCATTCCCCTGCCCTGGCGCGGGCAGTACCTGCACGCCTACCTGATCCTGCAAGGCAAGGGTGAACCTCAGGTGACCGGGGAATATCCCGTTTTCCTGCCCAAGGCCGGCGCCGACGGCAATGCACTCGGCGGCATCCGCCTGCCCATCGTCGACGTTCCGCGCGCCACCTACGTCGGTTGGAATCCGCAGGTGGGCCATGACGGCCCGTCGGATCTGTGCGACCACGCCGGCGGCATGGTCCCCCTGGCCAAGACCAAGG
The DNA here is from genome assembly GCA_947475845.1 of Caulobacteraceae bacterium. Taxonomy (GTDB): domain Bacteria; phylum Pseudomonadota; class Alphaproteobacteria; order Caulobacterales; family Caulobacteraceae; genus BOG-938. The sequence continues at coordinate 50,523 of CANJMO010000004.1, forward strand.
CCGAGCGTCTTGCCGCCAAGGACCCGCGCCCGTCCCTCGAAGAGCTCTATCCCAAGCGCGGCGTCTACGCCGCCGCCGTGCGCAAGTCGGCCGATAAGCTGGTCGCCGACCGTCTGCTGCTGCGCCCCGACGCCGACGCCTTCATTAAGGCCGCTCAGGACCTCGATCACTGATGCGCGTCGCCCTGATCCATGCCCTGCGCCACTCCCCGCCGCCGATCGTGGCGGCGTTCGCCCGGCTGTGGCCAGAACCGACTCTGGTCAATCTGCTCGACGACAGCCTGTCCGCGGACCTCGCCCGCGCCGGCGCCCTGACCCCCACCATGACCGACCGCTTCCTGCGGCTGGCCACCTATGTGGTGGACGCCGGCGCCGACGCCATTCTGTTCACCTGTTCCGCGTTCGGTCCCTGCATCGACGCCTGCGCCGCCGCCTATCCCAACATGCCGGTGTTGAAGCCTAACGAGGCCATGATCGAAGAGGCGGCGGCATATGCCGATATCGGCCTGCTCTCCACCTTCGCCGCCAACCTGATCTCCATGCCGCCCGAGTTCCCGTCATCGACGCGGATCACGCCGCGTCTGGCCCAAGGCGCCTTGGCCGCGCTCGACGCCGGCGACGTCGCCACCCACGACCGGCTGGTGATCGAGGCTTCGCGCGACCTGTCCGCCTGCGAAGCGGTGGTCCTGGGTCAGTTCAGCATCAGCCACCTCGGATCGCGGGTCGCCGAGGCCGCCGGAAGGCCTGTTCTGACCACCCCGGACAGCGCGGTGCGCAAGCTGCGCCGCCTGATGGCCTGAGTCTTTCTCCGCGCCAGTAATAACCTTGAAATTTCAACCTTCGCGTGTGCAACGTGGCGCGGAAGTCATGTACCCGACACGGCCGTTGGCCGCGACGACTTGCGGCATCGTCGGGGGTTTCCTTTTGCAGCAAAATGTCCGTGTCAAATTGCGCCAGCAACCCTTGGGCGCTGCACTTGAAATCAGTTTCGCAAGACGGGCCGTTGTTGGCACGTCAATTGCTTTGCATCCACGATCTATTTTCGGCCTTCGCGTCGCTCCGAAAGAACCAAACAAACCCCATGACGGGAGCGGGCCCAAAACAGACAACTGGCGGCCTGGCGATTCCGCTCTACGCCGCGGCGTGCGTTTTCGCCGCCGTCCCTGCGTCCGCCCAGCAGAATCCGCCACCGGCGGCCCAAACGTCCGGCGTTTTGGTCCAGCGCGTCACCTTCACCGGCAACGCCAGGATGCCCGCCGAACGCCTGGCTAAGGTGGTCGCTCCCTGGCTGCGCCGCCCCTCCACCCTCGCCGACCTGGACAAAATGGCCGAGGCGGTCGGCGCCTATTACCGGGCGCACGGCTTTCTGGTGGCCCAGGCCTACGTCCCGCCGCAGACCATCGACGGCGGCATGGTCGAGGTGGCGGTGCTGGAAGGCCGTTTCAGCGACATCGAACTTGCCGCCAACGGTTCGCGCATTTCCGCCGAGCGACTGCTGCGCACCGCCCGCCTAAACGCCTGCGGCCAGCCCAAGTCCTGCACCGGCATCGGTCCGGTGATGCAAGCTCAGGTTGAGCGCGCCGCCCTGCTCGTTTCCGAGATCTCGGGGGTGAGGGCCACCTATCAGCTGAAGGCCGGCAAGGAGCCCGGCTCGACCTCGATCGTGCTCGACGTCAAGCCGGCCCGGCGCTTTTCCGGTTCCGCCAGCCTCGACAACGAGGGCTTCGCCTATACCGGCCGCAACCGCCTGACCCTGGCCGGGACCGCCGCCAACCTGACCGGCCGCGGCGACCTCACCTTCGGCGGCCTGCTCGGGTCTGACGTAGTCACCGTGGACACGTCTGGCGCGGTCGGCAGCTTCGCCACAAAGGCGGCCGGCATCGGCAAGACCGTCAACATCACCGGCATCACCCTGGGCGGGCTCGACGCCGGCAACTAAATCCTGGCCAGCGTCACCGCCTCGGCCACCGCCAGCATCATCGCCGCGCCCGTCATCGTTCCGCCGGTCATCATCCCCGAAGCCCCCCCCGGTGATTACGCCGCCGGTGATCGCCCCGCTGGTGACGGCTCCGGTCGTCGCGCCGGTCTTGGAGCCCGTGATCGTCCCGGTGGTCGCCGCGCCGGTCGACGTCACCACCCCGTCGACGCCCGAAATCGCCGGCGGGGCCGTCATCGCCCAGGCCGTGACCAGCCCGTCGTCGGTGAGCGGCGTCCCGGTGTCGCCGGTCGCCCAGCTGTCGAACCTGCTGTTCAGTCCCCCGGCCGTCTCGCTCGCGCTCAACCTGAATCAGGCCCCGATCGTCGCGCCCCCGACGATCACCGCAGCCTCGACCTTCGTCCCGGGCGCCGCGCCCACCACGGCGCCGCAGGCGCCGTCTCAATCGAACGCGACCGCGCCGGCCCTCACGGCGCCCGGCGTCGACATCGCGGCGCCGCCGCAGGAACCCTCGACCACCGACGATCAGGCTAACGAGGACAACCTCAACAACGGCCCGGCCTGACCCGCTCGAGCAGGCCGGTAGCGAAGCAGGACTACTTGGCGACCGTGACCCCGTTGACCGGCTTATTGCGGTTGTTCTCTTCGCAGACGTACTCCTGGTTGCGCAGGTCCGGGCGCCAGTTGAACATGATCGGCACCATCGTATAGGGCCGCTCCAGGGTCACCGGATCCTCGATGGTGTTGTCCATCTGCAGCCTGCGCCCGCCGTCGACCTTGTGGATGCGTTCGATCACATGCTGCTGCGTCGAATGGCGGCTGCCTTCGTCGTCGATCAGGGTGCGGTCGTTGAGCTTGATGGTGTCGACCACCAAGGTGTCGCCCTCCCAATGGCCGACCGAGTCGCCGAGGAAGCTTTCGCCCAGGTTCGGGTTGTGCTTTTCGGTCATGTAGATCCGGCGGATATTGTGCAGGGTCTCCATCAGCATCACGTAGTGCTCGGGCTGGCCGTGCGCCGCAGGTACATGAATGATCTCGATCGGATAAGGCGAGTCCATCGCCCGAGGCGTGCCGTGGGGGAAGCACTGGGTCTGGGCGTCCGCGATCGGGATGCCCTTGTTCTTGGTGCGGATGTAGTCTTCCAGCAGCTTCATGTATTTGGGCTTCAGCGGCGGCGGCATGCCCGGTTCGGACCCGAACAGCTTGTGCGTGCCGACGATCCACCAATGGCCTTCGATGTTGCGGGGGTCGGGATTGGGCGCCGCCGCTCCGGGCGGTGCGGGCGTTGAACTGACCCCGTTCTGCGTCAGGGCCAGGGTCTTGTCCGAACCGTTGTAGAGGTTGCCCAGCCTGGCCGACTGCGCCGCGGCGGATCCGCCGATCGCTAGCGTACCCAAAAGTCCCAGGCCAAGGCCCAGCAGGCGGCGCCCCCGCTTTTCGGGATTACCCATTCGTCACTCTCCCTTGTTTGCCCCAGCTGTCGCCGCCAGGTGCAAAATCGCTCTTCTCAGGCCGCGGCCTTGACCGGAACCTTCAGCGGCATGCCGAAGGCGCAGGCCGCGCCTATGCCCATGATACACATCGAGACCAGGAACGGCAGGTACCAGTTTCCGGTCAGGTCGATCAGATAGCCGCCGACCACTGGCGACACGATCGCCGCTCCGGCCGAACCGATATTCATCAGTCCCGCCGCCGTGCCCGAATGCTCCGGCGCGATGTCCATCGGCACCGACCACATCGGCCCCACCACCAGTTCGGCGAAGAAGAACCCGGCCGACAAGCACAGGGCGACGGTGGTCAGATCGCGGAAATAAAGGATCGGCAGCAGCGAGAGCAGGGCCCCGATGAAGCCGCCGACGATCAGAATCAGACGCGACAGCCGCAGGTTGCCGGTGCGCCTCAGCAGCATGTCCGACAGCACCCCGCCCAGGGTGTCGCCCACCACCCCGGCGAAGAACACGCCCGAGGCGAAGATCGCCGACTTCTGGATATCCATCTTGTAGCTGGTCTTGAAAAACAGCGGCACCCAGGTGAGGTACAGCCACAGCGTCCAGCCGTAGCAGAAGTAGGTCAGGGTCACCGGCCACATCCGGCGCACCAGCATCTTCCACGGGATCGGCGCCGTGCGCTTGGCCTTGGGCAGGGGCAGCTCAGCCAGCTCCTGCGCCGTCACCCCCTTGTGGTCGCGCGGGTCGTCACGGAAATACAGGCCCCACAGCACGATCCAGATCATGCTGACCACGCCGATGATGACGAACGAGCCGCGCCAGCTGAAGGTCACCGTCAGGGCCGCCACAACCGGCGGGGTCAGGGCGTTGCCCAGACGGGAGAACGAGTGGGTGATGCCTTGGGCGAAGCCACGCTTCTCCACGGGCACCCATTTCTGCATGGCCGCCGTCGCCGCCGGGAAGGTCGCCCCTTCGCCGAGGCCGAGCAACAGCCTCGCAGCGAACAGCGACACCAGGCCCATCGACAGGCCGGTCAGCACCGTGGCTCCGGCCCAGACGACGCCGCACACCACCAGGGTCCGCCGGGCGCCCCACTTGTCGGAGATCAGTCCACCGAACACCTGGCACAGCAGATAGGGATAGGCGAAGGCCGAAAAGGCTAGGCCCATCTGCGTGTTGGTCAGGCCGAACTGCTCCTTGATCGGCCCCGCCGCCGCCGAGATATTGGTCCGGTCGACGTAGGTGATGAAGTACATCAGGCAGAGCAGGGCCAACACGATGTTGGTGGCTCGGAAGATTTTGCTCATGCGTGCGCCCGGGCCGTTTCTTTTTGGCGTCTAAGACTGCGAGGTTTCGGCGAGATAGGCCATGGCGGCCTGCACGCCGCCGGTCTTATAGGCCGTACCGGACAGGCCCAGCGCCATCTCCACCCCGGCCAGCGCGCCGACCAGGGTCAGGGCGTTGATGTCGCCCAGGTGGCCGATGCGGAACACCTTGTCGGCCGCCTTGGACAGGCCGGCGCCGAGCGAGATGTCGAAGTTTTTCAGCGCGATGGCGCGCAGGTTGTCGGCGCCCTTGCCGTCCGGCATGACCACCGTGGTCAGCACCGGCGAGAAGGCTTCGGGTTGGCTGCACATGTTCTGCAGGCCCCAGGCCGCGACGGCGCGGCGGGTCGCCTCGCCATAGCGCAGGTGGCGGGCGAACACCCGGTCAAGCCCCTCCTCGTGCAGCATGTCGATCGCCTCGACCAGGCCGTAGAGGGTGTTGGTCGCCGGGGTGTAGGGGAACGAGCCTTTCTCGTTGGCCTTGAGCATCTCCTCCCACGACCAGTAGGGGCCGCCCAGGGTTGAGCCCTTGCTCGCCGCCAAAGCCTTGCCGCTGATGGCGTTGAACGAGATGCCGGGCGGCATCATCAGGCCCTTCTGCGAGCCGGACACGGTGACGTCCACGCCCCATTCGTCATGGCGGTAGTCGGCCGAGCCCAGCGACGACACCGCGTCGACCATCAGCAGCGCCGGGTGGCCGGCCGCGTCGATCGCCTTGCGCACCGCAGCCACGTTGGAGATCACGCCCGAGGAGGTCTCGTTGTGCACGATGCACACCGCCTTGATGGCGTGGGTCTTGTCGTCGCGCAGCTTCGCCTCGATGGCTCCGGCGTCGACCGCGACGGTCCAATCCGAAGGAATGATCTCGGCCTGCAGGCCCAGCTTGTCGGCCATGCCCTTCCACAGGTTGGCGAAGTGGCCGGTCTCGAACATCAGCACCTTGTCGCCGGGCGACAGGGTGTTGGCCAGCGAGGCCTCCCAGGCGCCGGTGCCCGAGGACGGATAGATGATCACATGGCCTTCGGTCTTGAAGACCCCGCGGATGCCGGCCAGCACCTTGAAACCCAGTTGCGCGAACTCGGGCCCGCGGTGGTCGATGATCGGCTTGGAAATGGCGTGCAGGATGCGGTCCGGAATCGGGCTCGGGCCGGGGATTTGCAGGAAGTGGCGGCCGGGGATGCGGGGGGCGGTGTTGGTCAAAGCCATCGTCTATCCAATCGAAAAATCGAGGCGCGGTTACGCGCGCGCCATTAGCCGGGTCAGGGAGCGGATGTCGGCCACGCGGTCAAGGTTCTGCACCTGAACGATGATCTGTTCGGCGGCCGCCTTGGCCAGGCCGGCATAGCCCGCGCAGTCGCGGAACTTGTCCTTCTCGTCGTCGAACGACATCGGGATTTGCGGGCTGCCGCGGGCGTAGTCGACGACGGCTCCGTTGATCGTCCGCCCGTCCTTCAGCCTGATCTCGATGATGCTGCGCATCTTGTCGGTGCCGGCGGCGTCGGCGGCGGGATTGTTGTAGAACTCGACGCGTCGCAGCAGCGCCTGCACCGCCGAGCGGTTGACCGCTTCGTCGGTGAATTCGGCCAGCCCCGCCTTGCCGTCGGTCACCAGCACCGCCATCACATATTCCATCGAGAACTTGGCCTCGAGGCCCGTCTTTGGCTGGTGCTGGATCAAGGTGTTGAGCATCGGCTTGGAGGCCCCGACGCGGATCGCGGCGATATCGTCGGCCTTCAGATTGTTGGCCCGCACCAGCCGAGTCATCTCGTCCATCGCCGGATGGGTCAGCGAACCTGACGGATAGGGCTTGATCGAAACGCCGGGGGTCAGCAGCGACCACGGCTTGCCGAGCTTGCCGGCGATGGCATTGCGGTCAAAGCCGCCGCCCGCCGCGTTGAAGATGCCGCGCTGGGCTTCCAGGATGTTCTCCGCCGCGGTCCAGCCCAGCCCCGCCAGGTCCGCCGCCATCACCCCACCCTCGGCCGCGTGCCCGGCCTGGAACGGCTTGGTCATGGTGCCGAAGTTCTCGCGCAGGCCCGACGCCTCGCCCCCGGCCACGCCCAGCGCGTTGCGCACGCCCTTGGCGTCCAGGCCCTTGACCTTGGCGGCGGCGACGGTCGCGCCGAACACCCCGAACAGGCCGGTGGAGTGGAAACCGCCGTCATAGGCGCGCGGATTGCTGGCCTCGGCCACTTTGCACTCGACCTCGACCCCCATGTGGTAGGCGAGCATGAAATCGCGCCCCGATTTGCCGGCGGCTTCGGCCATGGCCAGGGCGGCTGGGAGGGCGGTGACGCTGGGGTGGGTCAGCAGGCCGTAGACCCGGTCCTTGGCGACCGCCAGTTGGGTGTCGTCATAGTCGTCGGCGTGGATCGCCACCCCATTGGCGAAGGCGGCGAAACGGGCCGGCGCGCGCAGGCCGGTGCCCAGCACCGTCGCCGCCCCGGTCTTGCCGCCGCCGACCGTGGCCAGATAGCGGGCGACGATCGGCGCGGTTTCGGCCTTCTCGCCCGAAAGGGCCAAGCCCATGGAATCCAGGATGTGCTTCTTGGATAGCTCCACCAGATCCGCGGGCAGGCTGTCCCAGCGCGACGAGACCACGAAGTCGGCGACCTCGGCGGTAACGCCCTGCGCGGCTTGAGCCGACGCCGCGCGCGGCGCGGCCGCGAGAGCCGAGAGCCCGGCCAGGAATTGCTTCCGGTCCAACATCCGTTTCCCCCTGAGGCCTTGCCCCCTGAACAACTGGGACGGCCTCGGATTTTTCTATGCCCACCTCTTTTGCCTAAGCGGTCCACGGTTGACCAACCCCGGCCCGCCGACTTGACCCGACCACATCTTACCGACATTGAACCTGGAGGCGCCGACCCGGCCGTACTCTGTAACAAGCTTGGCCATGTATTTTATATCGTAACCTGAGGGATAGTTCCCCTCTCGCGCGTATTCCAATGCAGTAAGGGCAGCACTGACGTCCGCTCAACGCATATCGGGGACACTAGGTAGATGACGCGTACGATTGATCGGCTGGCTCCGGCCCGCCGGCTTGCTTTGCTGTTGACCGGCATTTCGGCCCTGGCTTTCGCCCATTCCGCATCCGCCCAAACCACCCCGGCCCCCGCCGCGCCGATCCAGCTTGCTCAGGCCGCTCCGGCTCCGGGCTCCACCACGGTCAACGAAGTCGTCGTCACCACGTCGCGCCTCAATCTGATGGGCGTCGCCGCCACCGCCAGCCAGGGCGCGGTCACCCAGAAGGAACTGGAGCTGCGCCCGGTCTATCGCCCCGGCCAGCTGCTGGAGACCACTCCCGGTCTGGTGGTCACGTCTCACTCCGGCGAGGGCAAGGCTAACCAGTACCTGGTGCGCGGCTTCAACCTCGACCATGGCACCGATATCGCCAACTTCATCGACGACATGCCGATCAACCGACCGTCCAACGCCCACGGGCAGGGCTATTCGGACGTCAACTTCTTCATCCCGGAAGTGACCGCCGGCCTCGACTTCACCAAGGGCCCCTATTACGCCGCCGTTGGCGACTTCGGCGCAGTGGCCTCGACCCACGTTAAGATCGCCAAGGAACTGCAAAACCAGATCGCCGTCACCCGCGGCACGCTGGGCATCTACAACATCTTCGCCGGCGGCACGCACAAGCTGGGCGACGACGACCGCCTGATGGGGGCGGTCTATTACGGGCATCTCGGCGGCCCTTGGGACCATCCGGACGACTTCCGCAAGACCACCGGCATCCTGCGATACAGCCACGGCTTCGCCACCGAGGGCTGGAACGTCACCGCCATGTACTTCAAGGGCGACGGCAACTTCACCACCGACCAGCCCCAGCGCGCCGTCGACCAGGGTCTGATCACGCGCTACGGCACGCTGGACCCGACTGACGGCAATAGCTCCGAGCGTCTCAGCCTGTCGGCCCATTGGGCGCACCAGACCGAGAATTGGAAGTTCAACGTCTCCGGCTACTACATCCAATCGCGCATGACGCTGTGGAACAACTTCACCCACTACCTGGACGATCCGGTCAACGGCGACCAGGAGCAGCAGGACGAGACCCGCGGCACCCGGGGCGGTCAGACCTCGGCGACCTGGGAGCACGATTTTGGCAAGATCCAGAGCCAAATGGTGTTCGGCCTGCAGACTCGCTACGACCAGCTCTACGTCGACCGCCGCCACACCCTGCAGCGCCAGACGCTGAACTATTGCAGCCAGCTCGGCGACACCAGCCTGAGCCTCGGTCCCGACGGCGCCGCGCCCAACTCCGTCGCCCGGCTGAGCAACGATCCGCGCTACAGCTTCTCGGCGGCCATCGGCGGCGCCTGCACCGCGGACCGGGCGACCATGCTCGACGTCGGTCCCTATGTGGAGAACACGACCCGCTGGACGCCGTGGCTGCGCACCGTCGTCGGCGTCCGTGAGGAATATTACGCCGCCACCGACCACAGCTACATCAGCGGATTCTCCGGCAGCGCCAACCAGACCCTGTTCCAGCCCAAGGCCAGCCTGATCCTCGGCCCGATCTGGCAGACCGAGCTCTACGTCAGCGCTGGGCGCGGCTTCCACTCCGACGACGTGCGCGGCGTGTTCGGCACTGTGCCGACAGAAGGCTTCGCATCGGGACCGACCCCGCTCATGGCGCCGCGGAGGGCTATGAGGTAGGCCTGCGCACCAACATCACGCCCAGGCTGCAGGTGCAGATCGCCCTGTTCCAGGAGGATTTCAAATCCGAGCTGGCCTACAACGCCGACGCCGGCAGCGACAGCGCCAGCGCCCCCAGCCGCCGCCAGGGGGTGGAAATCTCAGGTCAGTACCATCCGTTCCGCTGGCTGGAGTTCAACACCGACCTGGCTTTCTCCAAGCCGCGCTATGTCGGCGACTTCGCGGCCTTCGGCGTGAGCGGCCCCTATATCGAGAGCGCGCCGAACTTCATCGGCTCGGTCGGCATCCTGGTCGACAACCTCGGCCCGTGGTTCGGCGGCTTCCAATGGCGCGATCTCGGGGGCTTCCCGATCAGTGACGGCAACGAAAACCCCAAGGACCCCGGCTACAGCCAGTTCAACGTCGACGTCGGCTGTCGGGTCAACGAGCACCTCAAGCTCCAGGCCACGGCGTTCAACCTGACCAATGTGCGCGGCAACGCGGGGGCGTTTCTCTACACCGGCCGCCTGCGCGGTGAGCCGGTAGAAGGCGTCGAGGACTTCCAGAACCACCCGCTGGAACCGTTGTCCGGCATGCTCAAGGCGACCTGGACCTTCTAGGTCCTGCGCGGACGTTCAGACGGCCCGGCGCTGCACGCGTCGGGCCGTTTTCGTTTGTCCGGCGCCCCTGCTTTCCCCCTCCCGACGCTTGAGCCCGCATGCGTTGCCACGGCCAGGCTTATGTATGAATATCGCGCCGCGCGGACCGCCAAGAACGCCGGCCGCCTGGAGGAGCACTAGATGAAAACGACCGCCTTCGTTGGCGCCCTTATCGCCGCCGCCACGCTGACGGCCGGCGCAGCCGGCGCCCAGACCGGCGTCCCTTATGGCGCGCCCATCACGTTGGACAGCGCCAAGGCCGTGGGCGCCGCCGCCCATGCCGAAGCCGTCAAGCGCAAGGTGTCGGGCACCTTCGCCATCGTCGACGTCCTGGGCGAAATGGTCGTGGTCGACCGCGGCATGAACGCTTCCAACGCCGGCGTCGAGATCGCCCTGGCCAAGGCCCGTTCCGCCGTGAAGTACCGCAAGACCGGCCTGCCCCTGGCCGAATTCCCGGCCGGCGCCGAAGGCCTCACCGGCGGCAGCGCCCTGCTGGTCTCCGGCGGCCAGATCGTCGGCGCCATCGGCGTCACCGGCGGCTCCAACGACCAGGTGGTTTCGGCCGCCGTCGCGGCGCTGAAGTAACCGCAACCGAACCTCAGGACAGACATCATGATGAAGACCTTTGGACCGGCCGCGATGCTCGCCGCCCTCCTCGTCAATCCCGCCCTGGCCCAGGCTCCGGCCGCCCCGGCTCCGGCCGCTCCGCCGGCCGCCCCGCGCGCGCCGCCGTTCCCGGCGCCGATCCCCTACGGCCCGACCATCACCTACGAACAGGCGCACAAGGTGCTCGACGCGGCCCTGGAAGAGGCCGCCAAGCGCAAGGTCTCCTCGACCATCGCCATCCTCGATAACGCCGGGGGCATTGTCTATTACGAGAAGCCCTCCAGCGTCGCCTACAACGCCAAGGCCCTGGCCGTGCAGAAGGGCTTCTCGTCCGCCCGCACCACTCGCGCCTCCAAGTTCGAGGCCGACCGCTATCCGTTCAACGCCGGCATCCTGGCCATCGACGACGTCTTCCCGTTCGCGGGCGGTCAGGCGATCGTGGCCGGCGGCAAGATGATCGGCGCCATCGGCGTCACCGGCGGCGACGACCCGGTCGCCCTGGCCGGCGTCGCGGCGGTCAAATAGAGCCGTCCTGCACACGAAACAATTCAGGCGGCGGAGCTCAGGCTCCGCCGCCTTTTTTGTCGCCTAACAGCCAAACAAAAAGGCCCGGCGGAACGGTCGCGTGACCGTCTCGCCGGGCCCTTTTGCGTCATCCGGCGGGCGAACCCGCCGGCTGCGCTACAGGCTTATTTCTTGACCGTCGCGGCGGCGGCCGGGGCGGCCGAAGCCGTCTTGGCCGGGGCCCGTTTCACCGCCGTGCCGGCGAGCTTGCCGTTCACGTCGAGGTGGGTCTGGATCACCTTGGTCGCGCAGACTTCTTCCGGGATGCGGAAGGAGGCCGGAACGCGCTTGTAGGTCGCCACCGTGGTCCACGGCGCGGTGTAGTTGGCCGGGTCGGTGATGGTGATGCGGTCGGTAAGGATGCCGTCCTTCACGCTCAGGCGTTCGGTCAGCTTCATGTCGGCGCTGTGCGGCAGGCCCGAGCGGTCGAGCACGGTCTTGTCGTTCAGGCCGACGATGTCGGCGACCAGGGTGTCGCCTTCCCACTTGGCCGAGGCGTCACCCATGAAGGTGGGGTCGATCTCGTCCGACGGCGGGTGCGGCTGGTTGATGTAGACCCAGCGCGGAACGCGGTTTTCCTGATACAGGAAATACAGCGCATCCGGCTTCTGCAGCACCTGGAACGGCTTGTTCAGCAGCTGGGCGTAGGGCATGCCCGGAGGCAGGCACTCGCTGACGCCGTCGAACGAACGGTTGCCCTTTTTGCCCAACGCCAGGTTCTTGTCATAGACCGCCTTGGCCGCCGCCGTCAGCGGCGGGGTCTTGCCGTCTTCGGTTTTGGCCGCGTTGATCGGCTTGGTCAGCGTCCAGATGCCCGACAGGTCGGGATGGGCGGGATCCTGGGCGGAGCTGGTCACGCCGTAGGAAGCAGCCAGCGCGAACGAGGCCGCGGCCAGGAGAGAGTGGAGGGTTGAGCGTTTCATTTTGCTGTCGTGATCCCGTGTTCGTCGACGCCGTTACGGTTGTTCTCTTCGCAGATGAACTCCTGGTTCCGGATGTCCGGACGCCAGTGCAGCACAGTGCGGGTGGTGTAGGGGTGGTACAGGGTCACCGGGTCGGTGACCGTGCTGAGGACGATCAGCTTCTTGCCGTCGGGGCTCTTGTGGATGTGCTCGACCACCGATTCCTGGGTCGAGTGGGTCGTGCCCTCGTCGTCCAGATAGGTGCGGGTGTTGAGCTTGTTGGTGTGCACCACCAGATCGTCGCCTTCCCAATGGGCGATCGATTCACCGAGGAAGCTCTCGCCCATCTTGGCGTTGTGCTTGTCGGTCAGGTAGAGCCGCCGGATGTTGTGCAGCGTCTCCATCAGGATCGTCACCTGGGCCGGCTGGCCATGGGCCGCCGGGGTCATGATCACTTCCACCGGATAGGGTGACTCGATCGCGCGCGGCGTGCCGTGCGGGAAGCATTGGGTGGAGGCGTCGCCTTCAGGAATGCCGCTGTTGGTGTCGCGCATCCGCTTTTCCAGCAGCTTCAAGTATTTCGGCCTCAGCGGGGCGGGCACGCCGGCGGCCGGGCCGGCCAGGTGCTTGATGCCGAAGTTGACCCAGTGACCGTTGAAATCCTTCACATCGAGGTTCGGCGGCTTGCTGCCGGCCGGAGCCGGGCCGGTGTCGCCGGACGGCGCGGTGATCTCAAGGGTATGATCGGGGCCGTTGTAGAGGTTCCGTCCGACGTCGCGCTGCGCCAGTGCGCTCGTGCTCATCCCCAGAACCGCGGCGCCGAGCCCAAGCCCCAGCGCCAATCGTCCCAGTTTTCTGGGATCTTGCATGGTGTCACCTCCCTAGTCGTTTTCGTTGGACGCGAGCGAGCGCGCCTCGTTTGTTTTAGTTCAATCGCAATCTACATCGTGGCCGCTCTAGAGTCACACGAGCAGCAGCGTCCCGCTCTTTGTGTCATCACCCCGGCCTAGCTTTCAAGTCCCGCCGCCGGTAACCGGCCAAAAAAACTCCGCGCGTCCACAATTCCGCCGCACCTGTGCGTGGCGGGATTTTCGGCGCTTAGCCGACGACAACCGCCCGCCGAACAGTGTAAGTTGCTTCAAATGCCGCCACGACGAGACGGAAAGCGGGAAAATCAGCATGCGCGACTACTGGCTGAGCCGGTTTTTCTTTGAAATGCAGCAGCCCGCTGTGCGCGAACGTTATGCCGCCGACCCCCAGGGCGTGATGGACGGCTATCGCATCAAGCCCGAGGTCCAGACCGCGATCCGGGCAAACGACGTCGGCGCGCTCAGCGCCCTGACCAACCCCTACCTGCTGCGTTTCTACTTCGGCTACGTCGGCATGCCCGAAGCCGAATTCCTCAGCCGTATCCGCGCCACCGGCCCCGGCAAGACCGCCGCCGAGGTCGTCCATGGCTGAGTTGGTAGGCGTGTTCGCGGCCAGCCACGGCCCGGTCATCGTGCGCGACTGGGACAAGCTCACGCCTGAAATCCAGGCCTCGCTCAACGCCGCCTTCGAGGAGACCGGACGCCGCCTGTCCGCCGTCCGCGCCGACCTGGTCATCGTCATCTCACCCGACCACTGGGTGAACTTCTTCATGAACAACCTGCCGGCCATCTGCATCGGGGTGGGCGAGGAGCACGCCGGTCCGCCCGAACCGTTCATGAAGCCCTATCCCTACATGGACAGCATGCGCGGCGACCCCGCCTTTGCCGCTCACGTCGTCGAAACCGCCATGTCCCGCGATTTCGAACCCTCGATCTCGCACCACCTGGTCCTCGACCACGGCTTTTGCCTGCCGTTGTGGAAGATGAAGCTCGACCGCCTGCCCCTGATCCTGCCCATCGCCATCAACGACCTGGAGCCGCCGATGATGAGCGTGCGCCGCTGCCTGCAATGGGGGCGGCTGCTGCGCGAGGCCATCGCAGGCTATCCGGGCGATCTGCGCGTAGCGATCCTGGCCACCGGCGGCCTCAGCCATTCGATCGGCGAGCACACTATGGGCCAGGTCGACGAAGCTTTCGACCAGCGCTGCATCGCCGCCTTGCGAGCCGGCGACGACGCCACCGTCATCCACCAGCTCGAGGACGGCCTCGCCAGCACCGGCAACGGCGCCCAGGAAGCGCGCAACTGGGTGATCGCCCACGGCGCGGCGGCCAGCAAAGGCTTCGATCTGATCGCCTACCTGCCGACGCCGGAAGTGTACGTCGGCTGCGCCTTCGCTGAGTGGAAGCTATGATGACCCACGCTCTTCCCGACTACCAGGTGTGGGGCAACGGCCGCTCCACCGTGTTCCTGCTGCACGGCCTGTTCGGCTCCAAGGACTACTGGCGCTTCCACGCCCGCCGCCTGGTCGATCAGGGCTACCGCGTAGTTGCCTGGGACGCCCCCGGGTACGGGACCAGCCCCCTGCCCCAGACCTTCACTCTGCCCGCCCTCGCCGAAACCCAGGCCCGCCTGATCCAGGCGGTGGGAAGCGAGCGCAACGTCGTCCACGGCCACAGCATGGGGGGGCAGCTGACGCCCAAGGTCTACAGCCTGATCCCGGACCGTATCCACGCCCTCGTGATCGTCGCTACCATCGGCTACTTCGGCAACCGCACGCCGGAGGAACAGGCCGCCTTCATCCGCGAACGCGCCGAGGTCTCCGCCGGCGCCCAGACCGAGAAGGTCGTGCAGGACATGTTCGCCCCCGGCGCGGACGGCGAGGAGGTCGAGCTGGTCCGCCAGACCGCCGGCCGAACGCCGCCGGCCACGGTCAAGGCGGCGCTGGAAGCCATCCGCACCTACCCAGAAGCCGAAGCGGTCGCGACCATTACCGGCGTGAAGGTCCCGACCCTGCTGATCGCCGGCGGCGTCGACAAGGTTGGCCACGCCGCCGGCATGGCCCGCGTCCAGGCGATGATCCCCGGCGCCGAGATGGGCGTGGTCGAGGGTTCGGGCCACTATCCCTGGGCCGAGAAGCCGGACGCCTTCAACGGCTTCCTGCACGACTTCCTACGCAGGAAAGCGCCCGCCTAGTGGCCTTTGCCTGCGGCGGGCGCTATCGAAGAGCATGTCGCTGAAGATGCCGCCGCCGGACCAGGCCGTGCTCGCCCGCAGGGGCGAGATCGCCGCCGCCCTGCGCGCCATCGTGCCCGGCGACGGCGGGGTGATCGACGACGCCAAGGCCCTGCGTGTCTACGAATCCGACGGCCTCACCGCCTATCGCCAGCCGCCGATGCTGGTGACCCTGCCGCAGACCACCGACCAGGTCTCGCGCGTGCTGAAATGGTGCCACGCCAACAACGTCAAGATCGTCCCGCGCGGTTCGGGCACCTCCCTGTCGGGCGGCGCGCTGCCGCTGGAAGACGCGGTCCTGCTCGGCATGGCGCGGTTCAACAAGGTCCTGCACATCGACTACGAGGACCGCCTCGCCGTGGTCCAGCCCGGCGTCACCAACCTCGGCGTGACCAAGGCGGTCGAGGGCGCCGGCTTCTATTACGCCCCCGATCCCTCCAGCCAGATCGCCTGCTCGATCGGCGGCAATGTCGCGGAGAACTCCGGTGGCGTGCACTGCCTGAAGTACGGCCTGACCACCAATAATGTGCTGGGCATCGAGATGGTGCTGATGGACGGCGAGATCGTCCGCCTCGGCGGCGGCCGCGCGCTGGACCCGGCGGGCCTCGACCTGCTCGGTCTGGTGGTCGGCTCCGAAGGCCTGCTCGGCGTGGTCACGGAGGTCACCGTCCGCATCCTGCCGAAACCCGAGACCGCCCGCGCCGTCCTGATCGGCTTCCCTACCGTGGAGAGCGCCGGCCAGTGCGTGGCCGAGGTGATCGCCTCGGGCATCATCCCCGCCGGCATGGAGATGATGGACCGCCCCGCCATCCACGCCGCCGAGGCCTTCGTCCGCGCCGGCTATCCGCTTGATGTCGAGGCCCTGCTGATCGTCGAGCTCGACGGCCCCTCGGCCGAATGCGACCACCTGATCGGCGAGGTCGAAGCCATCGCCAACCAGAACGGCGCCATGTCCTGCCGCGTCTCTACCACCGAGGCCGAGCGGCTGGCGTTCTGGGCCGGACGCAAGGCCGCCTTCCCCGCCGTCGGCCGCATCTCGCCCGACTACTACTGCATGGACGGCACCATTCCCCGCCGCCGCCTGCCCGAAGTCCTCCGCCGGATGGAGGAGCTGTCCCAGACCCACGGCCTCCGGGTCGCCAACGTGTTCCACGCCGGCGATGGCAACCTGCACCCCTTAATCCTCTACGACGCCAACCAGCCCGGTCAGCTCGACCGCGCCGAGGCCTTCGGCAGCGATATCCTCAAGCTCTGCGTCGAGGTCGGCGGCGTCCTCACCGGCGAGCACGGCGTCGGGGTCGAGAAGCGCGACCTGATGCCGGTGATGTTTACCGAGACCGACCTGGCCCACCAGCAGCGCGTCAAATGCGCCTTCGATCCGCAGTTGCTGCTCAATCCCGGCAAGGTGTTCCCAACCCTGCACCGCTGCGCCGAGCTCGGCCGCATGCACATCCACAACGGGAAGGTCCCCTTCCCCGACCTGCCGCGCTTCTGACCATGACGCAGGCGCGTATCCGGCCCAGCTCGGTGGACGAGCTGATCGAAATCATCGCCGACGCCGCCGCCGGCGGCGGCAAGCTGGAGATCGTGGGCGGCTGCTCCAAGGCCGACATCGGCGCCCCGCGCGAGGCCGCTCTGCTCGACATGAGCGCCTTCGCCGGCATCGTCGACTACGACCCGGCCGAACTGGTGCTCACCGTCGGCGCAGCCACGCCGCTCAGCGAAATCCAGGCCCTGGTCGCTCAGAGCGGCCAGATGCTGGCCTTCGATCCCTTCGACCACGGCCCCCTGTTCGGCAAACCGGCCGGCGCCGCGACCCTCGGCGGGGTGATCGGCGCCGGCGTCTCGGGCTCGGCCCGCCTGTCGCGCGGCGCGGCGCGGGATCACCTGCTGGGCTTCCAGGGGGTGTCCGGGCGCGGCGAAGCCTTCGTCGGCGGAGCCAAGGTGGTCAAGAACGTCACCGGCTACGACCTGCCCAAGATCATGACCGGGTCCTGGGGCCGCATGGTCGCCCTGACCGAGGTCACCGTGAAGGTGCTGCCGCGCGGGCGGGAAAGCCTGACCCTGGTCTTGGACGGCCTCGACCCGATCCGCGCCCAGGCCGCCATGGCCCGCGCCATGGGCTCCCAGGCCGACGTCGCCGCCGCCGCCCACCTGCCCGGCCCGCCCACCCTCACCGCCCTGCGCCTGGACGGCTTCGGTCCCTCGATCGCCGCCCGCCGGGCCATGCTCGACCTGACCCTGGCCGAGGCCGGCGCCCTGCGCGCCCTGTCCGGCGGCGAGGCCGACGCCCTGTGGAACAGCCTGCGCACGCTGGACCCCCTCGCGGATAGCCGCCCCCTGTGGCGCATCAACACCGCCCCGAGCCAGGCCAACGCCGTCATCGCCGCCCTGGAAATGCTCGACGCCCGCTGGCTGATGGACTGGGCCGGCGGCCTGATCTGGCTGACGCTCGACGGTAACGCCGCCGCCATCCGCGCCGCCGCGGCCGCCGCCGGCGGTCACGCCACCCTGGTCCGAGCGCCTGAAGCCTTGCGCGCGACTGTCCCGGCGCTGCACCCCCAGTCGCCCGGCGTCATGGCGCTCGAGAGCCGCGTCCGCCGCGCCTTCGATCCGGCCGGCGTGTTCGAGACCGGCCGTTTCCTGGACGCCCCCGATGCAGACTAGCTTCTCGCCCCGCCAGCTGGCCGAGCCGGACATGGCCGCCTCCGAGGCCCAGATCCGCAAGTGCGTGCATTGCGGCTTCTGCACCGCCACCTGCCCGACCTACGTCCTGCTCGGCGACGAGCTCGATAGCCCGCGCGGGCGCATCTATCTGATGAAGGAGATGCTGGAGAAGGAGCAGGCGCCCACAGCCGAGGTGGTCAAGCACATCGACCGCTGCCTCTCGTGCCTGTCGTGCATGACGACCTGCCCGTCCGACGTGAACTACATGCACCTGGTCGACCACGCCCGCGCCTATGTACAGGAGCGTTACCGGCGCCCCCTGCGCGAGCGGATGCTGCGGGCCTTGCTCGCCGGAGTCCTGCCGCACCCCGGCCGCTTCCGTCTGGCGCTTGCCCTGGCCCGTCTGGCCAAGCCTGCCCAGCCGCTGTTCCAGAGGGCGCCCTCCCTGCGCCCGCTCGCCGCCATGCTGGCCCTGGCCCCGCGCCGCGCCACCGCCCCGCCCTCATCCGCCACCGCCGCCGTCCCCGCCCGCAAGGGCCGCATCGCCCTGCTGCAAGGGTGCGCCGAGCCCGTGCTGCGCCCTGAAATCCGCGAGGCCACGGTGCGTCTGCTGAACCGCGCCAGCTACGAGGTCGTCTTCGCCAAGGGCGAGGTCTGCTGCGGCTCGCTGGTCCACCACATGGGCCGCAAGGACGACGGCCTGGACGCCGCGCGCACCAACGTCGACTCCTGGACCCGCGAGATCGAGGGCGAAGGTCTCGATTTCATCGCCATCGCCACCTCCGGCTGCGGCACGACCATCAAGGACTACGGCTTCATGCTGCGGGACGACCCCGCCTACGCCGCCAAGGCCGCCAGGGTCTCCAGCCTGGCCAAGGACATCAGCGAAGTGCTGTCGGCCATCGACATGCCGCACGCCGCCGCGCCTCGGCCCATGACCGTGGCCTATAACGCGCCCTGCTCGCTGCAGCACGGCCAGCGGGCCGGCGACGGGCCGAAGCGCCTGCTTAGCGAAGCCGGGTTCGTGGTGCGGATTCCTGAAGAGGCGCACCTCTGCTGCGGCTCGGCGGGGGTCTACAACATCCTGCAGCCGGACATCGCCGCGCGCATCGGCGAGCGCAAGGTCGAGCGCTTGGACCGGCTGAACGCCGAGGTTATCGCCACCGGCAACATCGGCTGCGCCATGCAGATCGGCCTGCGCACCGGAACCCCGGTGGTGCACACCGTCGAACTGCTGGACTGGGCGACGGGAGGCCCGCCGCCCAAAGCCCTCGCTTAAGGGGCGCTGGCCTAGGGGACCGAGGGGATCATCCACGGGAACAGGTGCTGCTGCGCCAAAACGAGCAGGCCCAGCAGAATCGTCAGGATGATGCTGTGCTTGAAGGTCTTCGCCAGAACCGCGCCTTCCTGACCCTTCAGGTCGGTCACCGAAATGCCCGTCGCGATGTTCTGCGGCGAGATCATCTTGCCCATCACCCCGCCCGAGGAGTTGGTCGCCGCGATCAGCACCGGGTCGAGGCCGAGCTGACGCGCCGCCACCACCTGCAGGTTGCCGAACAGGGCGTTGCCGGAGGTGTCGGAGCCCGACAGGAACACCGCCACCCAGCCCAGGAAGGCCGATAGGATCGGGAACAGGGCCGGGCCGACCGAGGCCACCGCCAAGCCGAGGGTGTAGGTCATGCCCGAGTAGTTCATCAGATAGGCCAGACCGACGATCAGGGCGACGGTCAGCACCGCCATGCGGATCTGGATCCAGCTGTCGAACCAGGCCTTGAAGAAGCCCTTGACCCCGACCTTCAGCGCCGCGCCGACCATGATCGCCGAGACCAGGATGGCGGTGCCGGTGGCAAGGGGCTGGAAGCCCCAGACCGCCGCGTAGGGCTTGTTGTACAGGGTGATGAACACGGCCTTGTCCAGGCCGGGCCAGGCGATGTTCATGGCGCCCTTGGGCGCGATCTTGGCCAGGGTCCAGACGATCACCACCACCGACAGCACGATCCACGGCATCCACGCCTGCCAGGTGTTGACGCCGCCCTTGGCGTCCTCGCCGAGCTTCGCGGCGGGTCGCTCGATGGCGTACTTGGGATCGGGGGCCGGTTGCCAAACCTTGAGGAAGGCGACGGTGGCGACCAGGGAGAAGATCGACGAGAGCACGTCGGTCAGGGTGTAGTTGACGTAGTTGGACACCGCGAACTGGGTCAGGGCGAAGGTGCCGCCGGCCACCAGCAGCACCGGCCACACGGCCTTGATCGACTTCAGTCCGCCGTAGATGAACATCACATAGAACGGCAGCAGGAAGGCGATGAACGGCAGTTGCCGACCGATCATCTGGCCCAGCTGCACGTCCGGCAGGCCGGTCACGGCGGCCAGGGTGGTCACCGGCACGCCCAGGGCGCCGAAGGCCACGGGAGCCGTGTCGAAGATCAGGGTGAAGGTCAGGGCCTCCAGCGCCGGGAAGCCCAGCGCGATCAGCAGGGCCGAGCAGATCGCCACCGGGGTGCCGAACCCGGCCACCCCTTCCAGAAGGGCGCCGAAGCAGAAGCCGATCACCACCAGCACTACCCGCTTGTCGCTCGGCAGATGGTGGATCACCCACCGGCGCAGGGTCTCAAAGCGCCCGGTCTTGACCGTGATGTTGTACATAAGCAGCGAGTTGAACACGATCCACATGATCGGCCAGCAGGCGAACACCGCCCCGGCCGCGACGCTGTTCAGCGCCATCCCCGCGGGGAATTGCCATCCGGCGACCGCGATAATCAGGGCGGACACGACCCCGGCGGCCGATGACTGCCACGCCGGGCGGCGCAGGACGCCGAGCATGATCAGCACCACCGCGACGGGAATGGCGGCTACCAGGAACGATAGCGGCAGACTCCCGGCGATCGGGGTCAGTAGCTGATGGAACATGTTTCCTCCGGCAGTCCGGTCTTGTTGTTGGTCTGTACGCCTGATTGACGGCTTGGCGCGGCGGGCATCATTTCGGACTTTTCGGACATAGCCAAGCTGTTGCCCGCTAATCCCTGCGCGCGGCGGGCGGCAGATGCGCCGAGCGCAGCCAGCCGACCGCCGCCGCGACATAGGCGCGGTCGCGAACCAGGGGCGAGGTGTGGGTGGCGCCGACCGCGTCCAGCACCCAGGCGGTCTTGGCGCGCATCGCCGGCGCCGTCTCGGCGGCGCGCCAGGCCTTGGCCAGATCGTCCTCGGGATCGGTGGCGCCGACGATCACCGCCGTCGGGATGTTCGGCGGCGAGCCGCCCAGGTCGCGCACCGTTGTCAGGCCGGGGATGATCGCCCGATCCTCGTCGCGCGCAACCCGCAGTCGGTCGGCGTCGTCCAGGGCCTTGCTCTTGCGTTCGGCCGCCTCGCCGGTCAGGCCCGAGCCGTCGACCAGGATCTGGGCGACCACCGGCCCCAGGCCCAGGTGCGCCCCGGTCACCGCCATCTCGGCCAGGAACCGCTCCTGCGCCAGATCGTCGAGCAGGGCCGGGTGATCCAGGTCGTCGCTGTTGACCCCGTTGATGTAGACCAGCCCGGCCACCCGTTTGGGCCACAGGGCGGCGAAGGCCTCGATGTACAGCGCGCCGTTGGAGTGCCCAACCAGGATCACCGGCTGGGTCTCGCCCATGCCGTCCAGCAGGGCGGCCAGCTCATGGGCGATGGCGGTGACGTCCTGGCTCTCCTCGCGCGGCGGCGAGGCGCCGACCCCGGCGCGGTCGTAGGCGCAGACGCGCCCGGCCTTGGCCAGGTCGTCCAGCACCAGGTCCCAGTCGGCCGAGGTGCCGAAGGCGCCGGACTCCAGGATCACTGTCGGGGAGGCGCTCGGCTGTCCGCGGCAATCGACGAACAGCCCCGAAGCCGGGGCCGC
Source organism: Caulobacteraceae bacterium (assembly GCA_947475845.1). GTDB lineage: Bacteria > Pseudomonadota > Alphaproteobacteria > Caulobacterales > Caulobacteraceae > BOG-938. The sequence goes on from CANJMO010000004.1 coordinate 72,237, forward strand.
GGACGGGGCAGGCGGCGGATCGGCCCTGGCCCCGCCCCAGCCGCACAGCACGCCGGCCGCTGCGATCAGCGCCACACGGGCCAACGACGGGACGACGGGACGCAACCGCTTCACCTCATGGTTCCTGCCGCGTCCCAAGGGGAACGGCGCGTTGGCCAAAGTTGCCCTGACTGAGGGGGCAAAGTCCAATCTCCTCGGCCCAGAAGCGAGCGCGCACCGCTTGCGCCCCGAACATGGCCCAGCGTACAGGCCGCGTTCATGACAAGTCATCCATCCTGACAGGGAGACAAATCCCGTTCGGGCTGCTAGCACCGCCCGCAGTTGCCAGCTTGACTGAAAGGCCAGTCCATTGACCGTCTCGCGTCGTTCCCTCGCCTCGGCAGCGGCCCTGGCCGCGGCTCTTTCCGCCCTCGGCGCCGTCGAGGCGTCCGCTCAGACCGCCAAGCCCGCCAAATCCGCGGCCCCGCCGGCCAAGGCCGCGGCCCCTGCCAAAACGGCGTCCGCGCCGGCTCCGGCGGCGCCGATTGGCGACGCGGCCAAGGGCTTCCAGGTCTTCAAGGGCACCTGCGGCGTCTGCCACCTGGCTCGCAACGACATGAGCAAGAACGACGCCATGACCAAGATCGGCCCGAACCTCTACGGCGTGGTCGGGCGCAAGGCCGGAACGGTCCCGGGCTTCCGCTACTCGGTGGCGATGCGCACCTCCGGCATCGTGTGGCAGCCTGACCTGCTGCGCCGCTACGCCCATGAGCCGGCCAAGACCGTTCCCGACATCCGGATGAGCTTCCCCGGCCTGCCCAAGCAGCAGGACGCCAACGACGTGGTCGCCTACCTGATGACCCTCAAGTAGCGCGGACCTCCGCCTCAGCCCGACTGTCGGCGCAATAAAAAAGCGGGGCCGGAGAAACTCCGGTCCCGCTCTTTTTTGGTCTGCCGTGCGGCAGGTCTAGGCGATGTACAGCGACCCGAGGTAGGCCGTCAGGCGGCCCATCACGATCACCATCGACCACACCAGCGTACCGGCGGCGGCGAAGCGCAGGGCCTTGGAGGTCACCTTGCCCTCGGCCTGCCAGCCGGCGGCGTCGCTGTTGAGCATCTTCTGGATCATGACCAGCAGGACGATGCCGACGATCACCAGGCTGAACTTGGTGTCGAAGATCGCGTCACGCACGTAGCGCGGCGGCTTGGACATGAACAGCGTGAAGCCGCTCATGAACTGGAACACCACCGCCACCCAGATGAACGGGAACAGCTTGTTCAGCGAGGTGTACGGGATCGTCTTGAAGTAGCCGAAGATCCGCAACCCGATCAGGATCATGAAGCCGACAACAATCGCGTTGCCGAACGCGTGGATGGTGAGCGCGGCGGCCCAGCCCCAGGACTCTCTGACCCACACCGAATATTGAGTGGTCTGCAACCATTCGAGCACTGCTCTTCCCCCTTTTTTCGTTTGTCTGCTTGAGACGGACTAGCGCTTCTGTTCGCTCGAATTGACGATGTTATTCAGGAATCTCAGGGCCAAGGCGGCGACGGTAATGACGACGGCGACGACGGCGATGGTAGTCATGAGCAGGGTGGCGGCGACCATGGGTCTATCCTTCCGTGATTAGACGAACAGGTAGGGCAGAAGACGCCCACCCATGATGACGATGGTCCAGGAGAACAGGACCAGGCCCGCGACCCACTTGGCGCTCATCGGCGCTTCTTCACCAGCCTTCACGGCCCACAGCCGGTCGTTCATGGAGAAGTACAGAACCGCGATCACGCCGATCGGCAGGAAGAACATCTTCGGCCAGAAGGCCGACTCGTTCACGTAGCGCGAGGTGTCGGCCATCAGCATCAGCATGCCGGTGAACACGTTCATGAACACCCCGAAGGCGCCCAGCGGCAGGATGCGGTGCACCGCCGAGAACGGCATGTTTTTCCAGACGCCGAAGATGCGCAGCGACACGGCCAGCACGGTGGCGAACACTACGGTGTAGCCGAAGAAGTGCACGGTCTGCCAAGGCACGAACCAGATGATGTTGTTGATCAGCAGTTCGATCTTCGGGCTCAGGTACGACGCGGCGTCATGCAGGGCCGGGTCGGTCGGCAGGCGGATTTCCGGGTGATTGATCTGGCCGCCGCGGTGGCCGGTCTCGGCCATCAGCGCCAGGGTGATCACGGCCAGCACGCCGATCGTGTAGAGCATTGGCTTGGACAGCTCGCGCAGCGAGCGGAAGCGCCAGATCTCCACGTAGGACAGCAGGCCGGTGATGCCCAGGCCGAATAGGGAGATCAGGGCGAAGTCGCGGTGCGCGTTGATGGCCGCCTGGGTCACGTCGCCGTAGTGCGGGTCGGTCAGGTTCCACATGGCCGCGGCGCCGGTCACATAGGTCGAGGCGCCGAGGATGCCGCAGATCACGAACACCGCCAGGGCGGCGCGCTTCATCACGCTGTTGTTCAGCGCCATGCCGGCCAAGAAGAAGAACAGGCCGAACACGAAGCCGACGGTCGGGAAGTGGTTCAGGATCATGTGGATATGCGACCAGACCGCGGGGGTCTGACCGAATTCGACGTGGACCTTCAGCTCCTGGTGGGCGATTTCCCAGCCCATCTCGCCGACCACGATCATCTGCAGCATGGTGAAGATGGCCATGCCGAGGACCAGGTGGGTCATGCCGTCGGTCGGACGCTCCAGCTTCCACTGACGCCACAGCACCAGCAAGGCGGTGACGCCGGTCACGATCAGGAAGAACAAGGCGCCGACGCCCCAGAAGCCGTGGCTGTCCGCCGCCATCTCAGGGATGTTCGGCCGGGTGGCCAGCGATGCCAGCGAACCTTCGCCGCTCATGAAGGTGGGGACGCCCAGCACGGCGAGGCCGCCGAACACGAACAGGCCAACCCGCTGCATGGCAGCGTTCTTGGTCACCAGAGCGGTCGTGAACAGACCGATCGCGAACAGGAGGCCCACCGACGGGAAGACGCTCACAAGCAGATGGAAGTGCGACCAACTCGCCGGGATCAAGTGCATTTAGGCCCCCCAACCCGGCCTAAAATCGGCCGGGGATGTTTATTGTGCGCAGATAAAATCCGGATTTTCCCGCGCCGTCAAACCCGTTTGGCCGATAAGATCGCCCGAAGTCAATGCGGCAGGGCCTTTAGGAAGGCTACGCGGCTTGGGACCGGATCGCTCAAGGCCGCCTTGGACGCTGTTGTCCCACATAGTGGGATATTATATCGTTCGCCTGACCGGTTCCCTAAGGACCGGCGCGGAGGATCCCATGCGCGCATATCTGAAAGGCCTTATGGCCGCCGCTGCTTTGGCGGCCCTGGCGGCGCCCGCGGCCCTGGCCCAGGACGGTTCGGCCGCGCTGATGGCGGATTTGAAGGCCCATGTCGCCGCCGCCCACCAGGCCGCCGGCAAGGACTTCGGCTGGCAGGCCGACATGCTGTGCCTCAACGCGACCTACGGCGGCGACGTGATCGGCTCGTTCTATGCCGGCAAGCGGATGAGCGACGCGGACGAGGACTATGAGCCGGTCCAGGTGTTCGACGGAGTCTACTACGTCGGCCTGCGTGAGATCGGCGCCTACGCCATCAAGACCTCCGCGGGCGTGGTGCTGGTCGATTCCCTGCTGCCGGGGCAGACCGAGACCCTGCTGATCCCGCACCTGAAGAAGGCCGGTATCGACCCGGCCCAGGTGAAGTACGTCATCGTCACCCACGCCCACCCCGACCACATGGGCGGCGCCAAGTACTTCCAGGACCACTACAAATCCAAGGTGGTGCTGACCGCGCCCGACTGGGACATGGCGGAAAAGGCCGGCGGGACCGGCGACAACGCGCCGCCCAGGCGCGATCAGGTTGTCGCCGACGGCGACAAGATCACGCTGGGCGACCGCACCTTCACCATCCTGTTCACCCCCGGCCACACCCCCGGCGCCCTGTCGGTGCTGATGGCGGTCAAGGACAAGGGCGTAGCCCACACCGCCCTGCTGTTTGGCGGGGCCGGCTGGGGCCTGGCGGCCATGCCGATGCCGATGCGGCCGCTCTACACCAACTCGCTCAATCACCTGGAGACGGTGGCGGCCGCCAACCACGTCGACGTCGCCCTGGAAGGCCACCCCTTCCTGTCGAACTCCCTGCTGCGCATGTCGCAGATCCGCGAGCGCAAGCCGGGCGCCCCCAACGCCCTGGTCATCGGCGAGGACGTCTACAAGCGCTACATCAGCGTGTTCAAGGAATGCCACGCCGCCTCCACCGACCGCTACCGCCTGCTGGTCGAGAAATTCGGCGCCGATACCAAGAAGTGGCCGGCCCAGTTCGTCGACTAGGAAAACCCTGCTAGGCTGGCCAAAAGAGCTGGAGGAAGCCCCATGCACCGCAAGCGCCTGACCCAAGGCCTGCTGGCCGCCGCCGCCGTCGCCGCCCTGGCCATCGGCGTGGCTCCCGGCTCCACCGCCGTGACGCCCGGGCTGAATTCCGGCACGGGCCCCAAGCCCGTTTCCATCGACCGCCTGGCCTTCAGCCCCGACGGGGCCCTGTTCATCGCCGACAACCAGGGCGCGGCCATCTACGCCGTCGACCTAGACCGCTCCACCGGAGCGCCGGGCCTGAAGAGCGTCGAGCACATCGAAAAACAGGTCGGCGCACTCATCGGCTCCGACGCCGGCAAGTTTTATTTCACCGACCTCGCCGTCGATCCCAAGACCGGCCAGGGCTACCTCGGCGCCGTGATGTCCTCCGGCGGCTCGGCCCTGTTCCGCGTCGATGGAGCCGGCGTGGTCACTCCCGTCGCACTCGACAAGCTGACCTATTCCGAAGTCGACATCCCCAATCCGATGCCGCTGGTGCCCGGCTACCGCGCCACCCGCGACACCACCGTCACCTCGATGGCCTACGACAATGGCCGCCTGTACGTGGCCGGCCTGTCCAACGAGGAATTCTCCTCCAAGCTGCGCTCGATCCCCTACCCCTTCCGTAGCGAGAGCCGCGGGGCCGGGATCGAGATCTTCCACACCAGCCACGGCCAGATGGAGACCCGCTCGCCGGTCTACACCCTGCTGCCGATGCGCTTCGGCGAGAAGATGGAGTTGCTGGCCGCCTACATCTGCACCCCGCTGGTGCGCCTGCCCGAAGACGCGCTGAAGGACGGCGCCGGCCTGCGCGGCACCACCATCGCCGAGATGGGCCGGCATAACCGCCCGATCGACATGGTCCGCTACACCAAGGACGGCCAGGACTGGCTCTTGATGGCCAACAGCCGCCGCGGCGTGCTCAAGGTTCCGGTGTCCGCCGTCCAGGACGCCCAGGAGATTCCGGAATCCACCGGCAGCATCGACACTCGCGACCTCGGCGCAAAGCGCGTGCGCGGCAACGACGTCGACGCCCTGGCCCTGGCCGGCGCCGACAGCTACGCAGTTCTGGCGCGCAATCCGGACCGCGGAATGGACCTCCAAGTCGCCGCCCTGCCTTGAAACGGACGACCGCTGCGCTGGCCCTCCTGCTGGCGCTGACCGCCTGCGAGCGCAGGTCCACGACCCTGGCGCTTGACGGCCCGGCCATCGTGGCCCGCGATCTGGACGACGCCACGCTCGAGGCCCTGCGCGCCCTGCCCGACCGCCCGGACGCCTGGGCCCCGCTGTTCTCCCTGTCGGTGGGCGGGGGCCTGCCGCCGGTGATGGGCCGCTACGTCCTCAAGGGCCGCACCGCCCGCTTCACCCCCGCCTTCCCGCTGGAGCCCGGCCGCACCTACATCATCCGCCTCAGCGTCCCCGGAGGTCTGCCTCTGACCACCATGCTGACGCCGCCCAGGGCCGCCCCGCAGGCCGCCGCGGCGGTTCAGGCCGTCTATCCGTCCGGCTCCGCCTGGCCGCAGAACCTGCTGCGCCTCTACATCCAGTTTTCCGCGCCGATGGCGGTCGGCCGCCCCGGGACCCTCACCCTGCTCGACGCCGCCAGCAAGGCGATGGACGAGCCGTTCCTGCCGCTGGGCCTGGAGTTCTGGAGCCCCGACCACACCCGGCTGACCGTGCTGGTCGATCCGGGCCGGGTGAAGCAGGGCATATTGCCGGGCGAGGTGCTTACCGCCGGGGCGCGCTACACCCTCGTAGTGGGCCCCGACTGGACCGACGCGCGCGGCGCGCCGCTCAAGGCCGCCTTTCGTCAGGCCGTTGTCATCGGCCCGGCGCAGCGCAGCGCCATCGATCTGAAGGCCTGGCGGATCGCCGCCCCAGCGTCGGGTTCGCGGGCGCCGCTGAAACTGGCGTTCGACCGCCCGATGGACCGCGCCCTGCTGTTCACCGCCCTGGGCGTCGCCGACGCCGACGGCGCCCGGCTGCCGGGTCAGGTCTCGGTCGAACCGGGCGAACGGGCGTGGTCGTTCACCCCGGACAAGCCCTGGCGCTCCCGAAGCTACAGCCTTCTGGTCCAGCCCTGGATCGAGGACGTCGCGGGCAACCGCCCGGGGGTCGCCTTCGAGCGCATCCCCGGCCCGGCCCCCGCTGCGCCGAGCGCCAAACTGCTGACCCTGCCGTTCAGGCCGGGCTGACGCCTAGAAGCGCTTGTCCAGCCAGTCGGCCGAATAGTCGACGATGTGGTGCACGGTGTCGCCGAACTCGCCCGGCGTCCGCTCGCACGGCTTGCAGGGCGTGAAGCCGTGCACCGCGCCCTCGGCGAAGGCGATCGTCTTGTCCTTGGAGCCGGCCAGGTTGTAGCCCATCTCGGCGGAGACCAGCCAATAGTGGCCGGTGTTGGCGATCAGCAGCATCGGGATCTGGATCCCCGGCACGGCGCCCATCAGGTTGTTGTAGTTGGACGACCAGTCGACCCCCGAGATCGAGTCCTCGGTGATGCGGTAGCCCGGCAGGGTGCGGGTGGCGAAGGTGTGCAGGAAGCGGTTGACGCTGGTCTCCAGCGCCCCGTCCTTCAGCTTCTGGCTGACCTCCTCGACGCCGGACGGAACGCGCACCGAGCGGATCACTTCGGTCGACAGCGAACCATTGCCCTTGATCAGGGTGTGCGCCTCTTTCGTGTGAGACAGCAGGGACAGGTCCGGGCGGTAGATCTTCGGATAGCGGGTGCCGCCCGGGATCAGGAACGGCTCGTCGTCGGCGAACTTGCCCTGGCCGGCCTTGATCGCCGCCTGCCGCGCCACGGCCCGATCGACCAGCACCTTGTTGCGCGCCGCCTGGGCCGCCCAGAATTTGGCCTTGAACGCCTCGGAATAGTGCGCCCCGGTCTTGGCGAAGCCGTTGGCGGCGCTGAAGCTGTCCAGGCCCGGATCGAGCTTGCGCGGGTTGTTCTCGTCGGTCACCGACGGGTCCAGCGAATTCAGGAAGGCGGCGGACACGCCCCAGATCGGGTCCAGCAGGACGATGCCGTCGGCCTTGGGGAAGCCGGCGAAGTCGTCGGGGCATTTGACGATCTTGTCCGGCCCGTTGCAGGCCTTGATCCCGTTCTCGGCGATGTTCTCGTAGGAGGCCATCAGCGGCGCCCCCGACGAATGGCCCATCAGCACCACCTTGGTGACGCCCGGCATGGCCCTGGCGTAGGTCACCACCGTGCGCACGTCGCGCAGGACATTGTCCCAGTCGGTGTCGTGGTCCTCGGCGTCCGGCCCGCTGCGGGCGTTGGTGGAGATCACGACGTAACCGCGCGCCGCCAGGATCGGGGCCTGCAGGTTGTCCAGCGAGTTGGACTCGTCGTGCATGATGACGATGGCGGTGTGCGAGCGCGGGTTGGCCGCCGCCGGGCGCGAGATCACCGAATCGATGCCGCGAATCTTGGTGTAGGCGGCGATCACCCCGGGCGCCGTCGGCGCCTGGGCCTGCGTCGGAAGGGCCGCGCCCGCCAGGGTTGTGACGCAGGCGGCGAGCAGCGCGCCTCTCAGGGAGTGGCTCATGGGACGTTCCTCCTACTGCCGGCGCGTGACTGCGCTCTGATCGCCGTGATGGCTTTTCGGACATCACCATAGGCGCCGCCACAGTGCTTGGAAAGCCGCCCGGCCTCGCCTAAGGAACCCCTCATGAAGATCGACGGCGTTCCCCATCGCACCATCTGGCCGGCCGCGGACGGCGCCGCCGTCGAGGTCATCGACCAGACCGCCTTGCCCCACGCCTTCCGCGTCCAGCGCCTCACCACCGAGGCCGAGGCCGTGGTCGCCATCCGCGATATGATCGTGCGCGGCGCGCCCCTGATCGGCGTCACCGGCGCCTACGGCATGGCGCTGGCCGCCCAGGACGACGCCGGCGACGACGCCCTCAACGTCGCCGCCATGCGGCTGTCGGACGCCCGGCCCACGGCGGTCAATCTGCGCTGGGCGGTCGAGCGGATGCGGCTGCATCTTCTGGCCCACCCGCAAGGCGAGCGCGTCGCCGCCGCCTGGGCGGAGGCTTCCGCCATCGCCGAGGAGGACGTGGAGTCCTGCGCCGCCATCGGCCGTCACGGCGCCGAAATCGTGCGCAAGGCCTGGGACGGCAACCGGCCGGTCAACATCCTCACCCATTGCAACGCCGGCTGGCTTGCGACGGTCGACTGGGGCACCGCCCTGGCGCCGATCTACGCCGCGGTCGAGCAGGGCGTTCCGGTGCATGTGTGGGTCGACGAGACCCGTCCGCGCGGCCAGGGCGCGGCCCTGACGGCCTGGGAATTGGGTCAGCACGGCGTGCCCCACACCGTGATCGCCGACAATGCCGGCGGCCATCTGATGCAGAAGGGCCAGGTCGACCTCTGCATCGTCGGCTCCGACCGCGTGGCCGCCAACGGCGACGTCTGCAACAAGATCGGCACCTATCTGAAGGCCCTGGCGGCCAAGGACAACCACGTCCCGTTCTGCGCCGCCCTGCCGTTCTCGACCATCGACTGGTCGCTGAAGAAGGGGTCGGACATCCCCATCGAAGAACGCAGCGCGTTGGAGGTCACCACCGCCACCGGCATGACCGCCGATGGCCGCATCGAGACGGTGCGCCTGACCCCGGAGGGCAGCCGCGCCGCCAACCCTGCGTTCGACGTCACCCCCGCCCATCTGGTCACCGGCATCATCACCGAGCGCGGGGTCTGCGCCGCCAGCGCCAAGGGCCTGCTCACCCTCTATCCCGAACAGAAGGCCGCCTCCTGATGCAAAGCCTGTGGTCCGACGCCGACGCCCAGGCCTTCATCGACCGCTACGCTCAAAAGGGCGTCGGCGAGGATCTGGCCCTGCGCGTCTACACCAGCCGCCTGCTCGGCGCCGATCCGCGCCTGGTTCAGCACGGCGGCGGCAACACCTCGGTCAAGACCACCGTCAACGACATGGTCGGCCGCCCGGTCGAAGTGCTCTGCGTCAAGGGTTCCGGCTGGGACCTCGGCGACATTGAGCCCGAAGGCCTGCCCGCCGTGCGCATGGAGCCGCTGCTGGCCCTGCGCCGGCTCAACACCCTGTCAGACGAAGGCATGGTCGAGGCCCAGCGCACCGCCCTGATGGTGTCGAATGCCCCGAACCCCTCGGTCGAGGCCCTGCTGCACGCCTGGGTGCCGACCAAGTTCGTCGACCACACCCACTCCAACGCCGTCCTCGCCCTGACCGACCAGCCCAATGGCGAAGCCCTCTGCCGCGAGATCTACGGCGAGGCCCTGGCCATCGCTCCCTACGTCATGCCCGGCTTCTCCCTCGCGCATCAGGTGGCCCAGGTCTACGAGGCCAATCCGGGCGCCGAAGGCGTGGTCCTGCTCAAGCACGGCATCTTCACCTGGGGCGACACCGCCCAACAATCCTACGAGCGGATGATCCGCTTCGTGTCCCTGGCCGAGGACCGCCTCAAGGCCGGCGCCGGTAAGACCATCGCCCAGATCACACTCCCGCCGATCGCCCCTCTCGCCGAAGTCGCGTCCATCATCCGCGGCGCCCTTGCCGAACAGCGCAAGGACGGCTCGCTCGCCCGCGTCATCCTCGAACACCGCTCAAGCCCCGACACCCTGACCTTCGCCAACGGCAAGGACCTCGCCCGCTATAGCCAGCAGGGCCTGGTCACCCCCGACCACGTCATCCGCATCAAGCCCTGGCCGCTCGTGGTCCCCGCCCCCGCCGCCGGCGACATCGCCGGGTTCGCGTCCGCCGTCCGCGCCGCCGTGGCCGACTACGCCGCCCGCTACGCCGCCTATTTCGAGCGCAACAACGCGATCATCGAGCCGAAGAAGACCATGCTCGATCCCCTGCCGCGCTGGGTCGTCGTCCCCGGGGTCGGCCTCTTTGGCGTCGGCGCCTCCAAGGGCGCGGCCCGCATCGCCGCCGACATCGCCGAGACCACCGCCGCCACGGTCCTGCAGTCCGAAGCCATGGACCGCTTCGAGAGCATCTCGGAGTACGACATCTTCGAGATCGAATACTGGTCGCTGGAACAGGCCAAGCTCGGCAAGGGCAAGGAGAAGCCCCTCGCCCGCCAGGTGGTCGCCGTCACCGGCGGCGGCGGCGCCATCGGCGCCGCGGTCGCCCGCGCCTTCGCCGCCGAGGGCGCGGAAGTCGCCGTGCTCGACCGTGATCTCGATGCCGCCCAGGCCACGGCCAAATCGGTCAAGGGCCTGGCCGTCGCCTGCGACGTCACCGACGCCGCCTCGGTCCGCGCCGCGTTCGACAAGATTGCCGAGACCTATGGCGGGGTCGATATCCTCGTCTCCAACGCCGGCGCCGCCTTCACCGGCAAGATCGGCGAGGTGTCGGACGACGTCCTGCGCGCCAGCTTCGAGCTCAACTTCTTCGCCCACCAGCATGCGGCCCAGGCGGCCGTCGCCATCATGGGCCGGCAGAAGACCGGCGGCGTCTTGCTGTTCAACGCCTCCAAACAGGCGGTCAATCCGGGCCCGAACTTTGGCCCCTACGGCCTGCCCAAGGCGGCGACCATCGCCCTCGCCCGCCAGTACGCCCTGGAGTACGGCGTCGACGGCATCCGCTCCAACGCCATCAACGCCGACCGCATCCGCTCGGGCCTGCTCACCGACGACATGATCGCGACCCGCTCCAAGGCCCGCGGCCTGACCGAGCACGACTACATGGCCGGCAACCTTCTGGGGCAGGAAGTCACCGCCGACGACGTCGGCAAGGCCTTCGTCGCCCTCGCCCTGGCCGAAAAGACCACCGGCGCCGTCCTCACCGTCGACGGTGGCAACGTCGCCGCCGCGATGCGCTAGATCTGGGCGCTAGGCCTTCGCCGCCGGCGCCACGGTCGCGTCCTGGCCGCTCTTGGCCAGCCCCGCCTTGACGAAGCCCGAAGCCTTCATCTCCTCGACAAACGCTTTCAGATAGCCGTAGCCCTTGTTGCCCTTGGCGCAGCCCATCGCCTGGCTGACCGTAGCGAAGGCCTCCGGCATGATCCGCACTCCCGACTTGCCCTTGGCGTAGTCGGCCAGCATCTGGCGGATGCCCGCCGCCCCGTCGGTTTCCCCGGCCATGAAACGATCCAGATAGTCGTTGTCCTGCCGCACCAGGGTCGCGTGCTTCAGGGTGCGGGTCAGATACAGATCATAGGCGGCGCGGTCCTTGACCCCGATCTTGATCCCGGCCCGGTCCATGTCCTCGGGGTGATGGATCGGCGAGGACTCCTTCACCAGATAGGTGCTCTCGATCAGCACATAGGGCGCAGTGAAATCGATCCGCTCGGCCCGCACCGGCTCGATGGCCAGGAAGCAGACGTCGCACTTGCCCGCCCCGATGGCGTCGACCACGTCGCCGGGCGCGTCATAGGCGATGAAGTCGGTCGGGACCCCGAGCCGCTTGCCCAGCTCCCGCGCCAGGTCCGCCGCGACGCCGCCGGGCTGTCCGTCGCCCCTATCGCGCATGGTCAGGACGGTGTTGCTGTAGTTCATCCCGGCGCGCAGCCGTCCGGAGGGGGCCAGCAGGGCGGTGTCTGAAGCAGCCAAAAGTGGTCTCCCTTGTTCTATGTCTGGGCGAAGCTCGCCGCGCTCCCCATCTTCAGGTGAGGTAGCCGAAGTCGAGGGAGTGAACCATGCGCATCGGTACGGTCAAGGAGATCAAGACGCGCGAGTTCCGCGTCGGCCTCACCCCCGCGGGAGCGCACGAGCTGGCGGCCCATGGCCACGAGGTCTTCGTTGAATCCGGGGCCGGCGCCGGCATCGGCCTCAGCGACGCCGACTACGCCCAGGCCGGGGCCAAGGTCCTGCCCAACGCCGCTGCGGTGTTCGAAGCCAGCGACCTGATCGTCAAGGTCAAGGAGCCGCAGGCGGTCGAGATCGCGATGCTCCGCCCCGACCAGACCCTGTTCACCTACCTGCACCTGGCCGCCGATCCCGAGCAGGCCAACGGCCTGATCAAGTCCGGCGCCACCGCCATCGCCTACGAGACCATCACCGACGCGAACGGCCATCTGCCGCTGCTGGCCCCGATGAGCCAGGTCGCCGGGCGCATGGCCGCCCTGGTCGGCGCGCAATATCTGCTGAAGCCTTCCGGCGGACGCGGCCTGTTGATGTCCGGCGTGCCCGGCGTCACTCCCGCCCGGGTCGCCATCCTCGGCGCCGGAGTTTCCGGCATGCACGCCGCCGAGATCGCCCACGGCATGCGCGCCGACGTCACCGTGTTCGACATCTCCGCCGACAAGATGGCCGTGGTCGACGCCCAGTTCGGCGGCGAGGTGCGCACCGTCTACTCCTCGCGCAAGGCCCTGCTCGACTTCCTGCCCAGCGCCGATCTCGTCATCGGCTGCGTCCTGGTCACCGGCGCCGCCGCGCCCAAGCTGATCCGCCGCGAGGACCTCAAGCTGATGAAGACCGGCGCGGTGCTGGTGGATGTCGCCATCGACCAGGGCGGCTGCTTCGAGACCAGCCATCCCACCACCCACGACGAGCCGACCTTCGTCATCGACGGGGTGATCCACTACTGTGTGGCCAACATGCCGGGCGCCGCGCCCCTGACCTCGACCTACGCCCTGGCCGCTGTGACCTTGCCCTACGTCCTGCGCATGGCCGAGCAAGGCGTCGAGGCCTATTTGGCCGCAGACCCGCACTTCGCCCACGGCCTCAATATCGCCAAAGGCCAGATCGTCCACCCGGCGGTGAAGGCGGCGCTCAGCTAAACCGCCCACCCGAACGAGTGATCGACGGCCTTCTTCCAGCACGCGTAATAGCCGGCGCGTTGCGCCTCCGGCATGGCCGGCTCCCAGCGCTTGGCCGCCTTCCAGTGGGCGTGCAGATCCTCCATTCCCGGCCACACCCCGGCCGCCAGCCCTGCCGCATAGGCCGCGCCCAGCGCCGTGGTCTCCGCCACCTCCGGCCGCACCACCGGCGTGCCAAGGATGTCGGCCTGGAACTGCATCAGCAGCTCATTGCCGATCATGCCGCCGTCCGCCCGCAGCTCCTTGACCGCGATTCCGCTGTCGGCCTGCATCGCCTCGGCCACGTCACGGGTCTGATAGGCGGTGGCCTCCAGCGCCGCGCGGGCGAAGTGTCCGGCGCGGGCATAGCGGGTCAGGCCCGCCACGATCCCCCGCGCATCCGCTCGCCAGTAGGGCGCATAAAGCCCCGAGAACGCCGGCACGAAATAGACGTCGCCGTTGTCGTCCACCGACCGCGCCAGCGCCTCGACCTCTCCGCTGGACTTGATGATCCCCAGGTTGTCGCGCAGCCACTGCACCAGGGCCCCGGCGATCGCCACCGATCCCTCCAGGGCGTAGCAGGGCGCACTCGTCCCGAAGCGGTAGGCCACCGTGGTCAGCAGCCCCGCCTTGGACTGGGTGATCCGCTCGCCGGTGTTCATCAGCATGAAGCAGCCGGTGCCGTAGGTGTTCTTGACCTCGCCCGGCCGGAAGCAGGCCTGCCCCACCAGCGCCGCCTGCTGGTCGCCGAGGATGCCGGCGATCTTGACGCCCTCCAGAACCCCGGTCGCCACGCCATAGACCTCGGACGACGACGCGATCTGCGGCAGCACCGCGCGCGGGATGGTGAAGGCCTCCAGTAGATCGTCATCCCATTCCAGCGTCTCCAGACTCATCAGCTGGGTGCGGCTGGCATTGGTCACATCGGTGACGTGCACCGATCCGCTGGTCAGGTTCCAAACCAACCAACTGTCGATGGTGCCGAACGCCAGTTCGCCCCGCTCGGCCCTCGCCCGCAAGCCCTCCACATTGTCCAGCAGCCACTTCAGCTTCAGCCCGCTGAAGTAGCTGGCCAGCGGCAACCCCGTCTTGTCGCGAAAACGGTCGGCGCCGCCGTCACGGGCCAAGTCGCGCGCCAGCCCATCCACCCGCGTGTCCTGCCAGACCAGGGCGTTGGCGACCGGCTGGCCGGTCTTGCGGTCCCACACCACGGTGGTTTCGCGCTGGTTGGTGATGCCGACGGCGGCCAGGTCGGCGGGCTTCAGCCCCTTCTGCGCCAGGGCCTTGGCGATCACCGCCTGAGCGGCCGTCCAGATTTCGCCGGCGTCATGCTCGACCCAGCCCGGCTGCGGGAAGATCTGCCGGTGCTCCTGCTGCGCCACCGAGACGATGTGGCCATCCGCGTCGAACACGATGAAGCGGGTCGAAGTCGTGCCCTGGTCGATGGCGCCAATGTACTGCCGGGTCATCGAGATACGCGTCCTCGCCGTTTTCTTGCGGCGAGTATCGCTGGCGCTGGCGGCAATAAAAAGCCCGGCGACCGCGAGGCCAGCCGGGCGAGTGGTAGGGGTGGTTCAGGCTAAAAAAGGGATCAGCCGCGGGCGAAGGGGATGCCCATGCGCACGGTCTTGGCCCGGGCCTGGGGCCCAGCGACGGCGGCGCCCAGCACAAAGTCGATGCCCTGGACGATGCCGACGGAATATCTCTTGCCCAGCAGGCCGTTGTGCGTGGCCCCGTCGACCACCGAGATGAAGCCGTGCTTCGAGGCCATGGCCGGGGGCGGCTGCAGGGCCTGGATCTGAGCGCCTTCGTCGGCCGACAGGATGCCGGCGCTGATCACGGCCACCGGCCAGTCGGTGTTGAGCGGGCCGGTCTCGGCGGCCTGCTGCGCGGCCAGGGGCCAGTTCTTCACCTCCTCGTACGAGGTCCGGTTATAGGTCGCCGAGGCGAACTGATGGCGCTTCTGGGCGTCTTCTTCGGGCGGCAGGCCGACCTTGTCGCCCAGCGCGGTGCCCGCCAGCAGGTGCAGGATGCCCGCTTGCGCGGTCAGTGACGCGGCGTGGGCCTCGTGGGTGAAATTCGAGACGTATTTGGCGACGTGCGAGTCGGCCATCGCGTCCGGCGTCGTGGAGTCCACGAGCACCAGGCCGGCGACCTTTTCCGGGTTGCGGTTGGCGAACAGATGCACCCGGGCTCCGGCCATCGAATGGCCCACCAGAACGAAGGGCGCCGGGATGTTGGCCGCGGCCACCAGATATTCCAGATCCTGGGCGACGTTGACCCCGTCGCGCGGCTCGTCGGAGGTGTCCGAGAAGCCCATCCCGGCCCGGTCATAGGCGCAGGACCAGACGCCCTCGGCGGTCAGCTGCTTCTGAACGAAGGCCCAGTCGCCGGCGAAGCCGAAGGCTCCGGATTCGAAGAGCACCACCGGCTTCGAGCTTCCGGTGGGCCCCGCGCAGACGAGGCGCAAGCTGCGCCCGCCGATGTCGATCATTTGACCCCCGACCTTCAGCTCGGTGCCCGGGATCGGGCCGGCGGCGATGGCGAAGGGGACGATGGCGGTGCAGATGGCGAGAACCTGAAGCGCGCGGCCAAGCACGGTCTTTGCCCGGCGCGTCGTGCGCGGAGCGGCTGTGATGCTGTCGGGATAGAAGGTCGTCGACATCTGGCGTTTCCTACGACCCCAAACCTGGGGTCTTGCAGGTGTGACGCCGCCGACACCTTTGTGTCCCTAGTGCGACAAATTGGCAGGCTTGATAAATTTAACCATCAGGCCGCCGCCATCGGCACCACGTAGGGGCCTTCGGGAACGATGGCGACCGCGCCGTCGCCGTGGCGGGCGATGCTGGCGGCGATCGCGTCCTGGACCGAGGCGATCATCTCGACACCGGTGATGCGCTGCTCCTCGGCGTCCAGGCCGCCGGTGAACAGCTGCAGGCGTCCGATGCGCATGGCCTTCAGCTGCATCTCCGTCTGCCACTCGTCGACGTCGGCCAGGGTCTTGGCGGTCAGGGTCGCCAGGAACCGATCGGGCCCCAGCTCCACCAGCCGCGCCTGCGCCTGCCGGAACTCCTCCGAGCCGAAGCCCTCCGAACATTCGGATGCGATGATCAGGGTCCCGCCCGGCTCCAGGATATCCAGCGGCGTCACCATGCCCTTGATCGTCTGGTAGTAGGTCTTGTCCAGAGGATAGCCGGCCGACGAGGTCACCACGGTCTTGAACCGCCGGCCGACGTTGATCCGGGTCGCCTGGGCGATGAAGTCCACCGCCGCCATGTGGCTCTCGATGATCTCGCCGAAGGTGACGTGGACCAGGTCGCGGTCCTCGTCGATCACGGTGTTCAGGGCATAGACCTCGCCCAGCTTGCGCACGATCTGCAGCTGCTCTTCGTGCAGCGGATTGCCGACCAGGTTGCACTGCACCGCCAGCGGGTCCTCCATGAACCGGGCCGAGTGGAAGGTGCGGATCGTCTCGTGGCCGGCCACGCCCGGCGCCACCACCTTGCGGCCGCCAGACCATCCAGCCATGAAATGAGGTTCGACAAGTCCGGTGGCGATCCGCAGATCGGCGTCCACCAGCAGGCGGTTGAGCGAGACCGGCGTGCCGCGGGTCTCGGTCGGGCCCAGATCGACCAGATCCTCGATATTGCGGGCGTAGTGGTTCTCGACCCGCACATGGTCCAGCACCCACGGATCGCCCACCAGCTCGGCCAGCTCAGCGCCGAGATTGGGCCGGTGCAGGCCCGTGGCCACCAGCACCACGATCTGGTCGAGCGGGATGCCGCTCGCAGCCATGGTCTCGATCATCGGCCGCAGGAACAGGCCGTTGGGCACCGGCCGGGTGATGTCGCAGATCAGGATGCAGGCGCTCTTGCGGCCCTTGGCCAATTCGCCCAGCGGCGCGCAGCCCATGGGGTGGTCGAACGCATTTCGGATGGCGGCCACGCCGTCCGGCAGCTTGGGCAGCACCGCCTTGCGGATCACGGTCGGCTCAGCTCCGCCCGGCAGGTCCAGGGCCATGAAGCCACGGCCATAGGCGATGGAGATGTCGTCGTGGGCCATGCAAAGCTCCCTGCCCGGCGAACTCGGGCCAGGCTGCGCCTCGCACCCTATTGATCGGAGCGCTTAGCGGGAAGACCGATCAGTCCTTGCGATCGCTCCGGCCGCGATCCTTGTCGCCGTCCTTGCGCCCGCGATCCTTGTCGGGCCCGCGATCGTGCTTCTTTTTGGCCTGGGCGTCGGCCTGAACCCGCTTGGCCTGTTCGGCCTGGGCCTGCTTGACCTTGTCGGCTTCCTGTTTGGCGGCGTCGGCCTGCAGGCGAGCTTGGTTGCGGGCCTGCTCCTGTTGCTGCTTCGCCTGCTCCTGTTGCTGCTTGGCCCGCACCAGGTGCCGACCGGCAGCTGGATCGCGCAAGGGCTGGACCTGCAGGGCGCGATGTTCTCCTTGGTCAGCCCCCACGAATGACGGTCACGGATAAGCCGCGATTTGCTGACGCCCTTGGGGCTCTGTGATAACGGTGTTCAACCAGCGGACGGGATCTGCCACATGCGCCTGAGCTCACTTGTCATCGCGGCGGCCCTGCTCGCCCCGCTTCCCGCAGCCGCCCAGACCTGGACCAATTACGACTATCCGGACGCCGGCTTCGCCGTGCACTTTCCAGCCGCCCCCACGGTCTCGACCAGCACCTACAAGACGGCCGCAGGGGTCACGGTGCCCGCCACCACCTGGTCCGCGCGCCATGAGAACGTGGTCTACACCGTCACCACCGCCGACTTCTCCAAGAACAAGGTCGAGCCGGAGAAGGCCATCGACGACGCGGTCAAGACCTTCAACGCCGACGGCGAGATCAAGCTTGATGTCGACGCCCGCATCAGCCAGCGCTACGGCCACGAGCTCAGCGTCGCCGGCAAGGACGGCAGTTGGTCGACCGTCGCCATCTTCTTCTTCAACGACAAGCTCTACCAGTTGCACGGCAAGGCCGCCGCCCCGGACTCCACAGGACGCTCCAACCGCCTGATCCGCTTCCAGCAGTCGCTGCAGTTTCCCGGCTAGACGGCGCTCGGGCGCTTCAGCAGGAACGCCCGCAAGCGGTCGGTATTGTTTTCGAACAGGCGCTTGAACACCGCTACGACCGCCAGGATCGCCAGCATCATCGCCACGAACATGCCGCCCGACGTCCAACTCAGCGGCGCCCCGCCCTGTGGCAGCAGGCCCCGTTCGAAATAGAGCATGCCGACGAAGGCCATGATCGGCATGTGGATCACATAGAGCGAGTAAGAGCCCCCGGCCAGCGCCTGATCGACCCCGGCGCCGAGCCCTCGCTCGCCCTTCGGAAACAGGGCCAGGAAGGCGGCGAAGCCCAGGCCGCCAGCCGGTCGGCGCCGCTGAAGTCGAAACTGTCGCGGGTCGGCCGCAGAGCCAGCCACTTCATGACGTTCTCGGGGGTGATGTCGGCGCATTGCGCCTCGACCAGGGCGGCGTAGGGCCCGTCGCCCTCCAGCGCCTGCGGCTCCATGGCCGCGCCGAACATCAGGCCCTTGCGCGCCGCCGCCTGCTGCAGGTTGAAAGACGCACCTTGGGCGGCGACCGGAAGCGGGGCCAAAGCCATGCCCGCGGCCTGCACGATGGTCTCCCGCCGGGTACGCTTAAAGCCGATTGTAGACTGCCTTGGGGATGTAGAACCGCCGCTTGTTGAGGATCGCCGCCGCGACTACTCCGCCGACCCCGCCGACCCGCTCGATCATGTTCAGCGCCACCGGGGCGCGGCTTTCCTCGGCCCCGATCACCGCCAGGGTCACATCCACCGACGGCGCCGCGAACAGGCCCAGCCAGGAGCGCGACAGGGGCGGCGCATCGATCAGCACCAGATCGTATTCCTTGCAGGCCTGGGCCAGCAGCTTAGTCCAGTCCCGCTCGCCCATGGTCAGTTCGAAGTTCTCGTCGGGCGGGGTGACATAGAGGTTGGTCTGGCCGACCCGCGCCACCGCCCCGTCCGGGCCCATGGGATGCAGCACCGCGCCGCGCGCGATCAGGGCGTCGGTCGCCGAGCGGCCGGGCTTGGGCTCCAGATCCAGCAGCAGCACCTTCTGCCGTTCGCGCGCGGCCAGCAGGGCGTAGTCCACCAGCAGGCTGGTGACCCCAACGCCGTCGGTCGGCCCGATCATCTGCAGGCTGGCGTGCGAGCCGGACGAGATGCTGCGCAGCAGGTGAGTCAGCACCTTGACGTCGTCCGGCGTCAGATACATCGGCGAAGGCAGACCGCGCTCGCCTGGCGTGGGCGTGGCGGTGGGATCGGACGACACCGCCAGGACCACCGGGGTGGCCAGCTTCTGCTCGACGTCGTTAGGCGTCAGCATCGCCTGGAACAGGGCCGCGGACACCACAGTGACGCCGGCGGCGGCGATCAGCCCGACCACGATCCCCGACAGCAGCATCACCGGCCGGCCGGTATGGCTGGTCAGGGGCGGGGTCGCCGCCTGCAGCACGCGGACATTGGCCTGGCTGCGCGACAGGGTGGCGGCCAGGCGGGCCTCCTGTGAGCGCTTAGCCAGTTCGGTGCCGGCGGTGTCGAGCAAGGTCAGCTGGCGCTGAAGGGTGCGGTACTCGGGGCCCAGCTTGACCAGTTCGGCCAGGCGATCGCTGGCCTCCTGGAGGGCCGCCTCGGCCTCGGCCTTGCTGCGGGTCAGGCCCGCCACGTCGGTCTGGGCCCTGCGCAGCTGGGTGTCGATCTCCTGGTGCACGGGGTTGATGCCCCGGCGCACGGCGTTGACCTGCTGTTGCGGAGCGACGGCGATGTCGGCCTGCACCTTGGCGATACGGCGGTCCAGCTCGGCGATGATCGGGCTGCCATCGACGTATTCGGCGGCGGCGTCGCGCCTCTGGTTCTGCAGCGACAGCAGGCTCTGGCCCAGCGCGTCCTGCTGCGCGGAGCGGACGAAGTCGGTGGTCAGTTCGGTGACGGCGGGGACGCCCACGTTATTCTTGGTCAGCTGGCCGAGCCGGCCGCTGCGCTCGGCCAGGGTCTGGTCGATCACGTGCAGCTCGTTCTTCAGGGTGATCTGGCGGGTCAGGGCCGCCTGGAATTCCTGCTGGAAGTCGGCGAACCCGTGCACGGCGGCGAACGCCTCCAGCTGGTTCTCGGCCTTGGACAGCTGATTGTTGAGCGCGATCATCTGGCTGTCGACCGAGCCCTGGCTGTTCTGCTCGAAGATGCCCCGGCGGCGGTCCTGATACAGGGCCACCAGCTTGTTCAGCGCGTCGGACGTCACCTGACGGTCGCCGCCGCGCAGGGTCAGGCGGATGACGTTGGACTGCGGCACGTTCTCGATGCCCAGGTCCTTCTGCAATTGTTCGGCGGCGGCCTGCACCTTCATCGGCCCGCGGATGCGCGGATAGATGCGCTCCACGCCGATCGCCTGAACCGTCGCGCTGGCCAGTTCCTTGGAGCCGAGAATCTCGGTCTCGGCCTTGACGATCTGCGAGCGGTCGAACGACAGGCCGGGCACGGCGGCGGTCAGGGGGTTCTTGAGCACATAGTCGTCGCCAAGCAGAATG
This sequence comes from Caulobacteraceae bacterium, assembly GCA_947475845.1. Taxonomy (GTDB): domain Bacteria; phylum Pseudomonadota; class Alphaproteobacteria; order Caulobacterales; family Caulobacteraceae; genus BOG-938. The sequence continues at coordinate 92,853 of CANJMO010000004.1, forward strand.
AGCAGGCGGGATTCCGCGGTGAAGCTGGGCTGCGCCAGCAGGGCCGCGATCAGGGCCAGCACGATCGGCACCAGTAGGGACACCACCACCCGGCGCTTGAAGAAGAACAGCGGCGTCAGAACGTCGCGGGCGGTGATCGGATTGCGCGTGGGCATACGCCCGGCGCCTCCTACATCCCGATCGCGTTCTGCCTGTCCGGAGTTCAAGATTCTACCTTCGCGCGAGATGGTTCACATAGTTCCGCCCCCTTTAGCTATTACAGCGGGTAACCTTAATGAACTTTAAGCCGCGGCGCGAAGATCATCCTTTTATAACCAGTCGCTGTTAACTCTGTCATTTTTGAGGGAGGGCTCGTGCTGTGCCCGTCTTTTCCGGAACGCCATTGCCACGCTTGTTCGCCTTGCTTTCGATCTGCGGCCTGCTGACGCTGGAAGCTTGCGCGACGCGCGAGCAGGCGCTGGCGCAACTGCCGCTCGAGCACGACTGGACGGCGGAGGACTACAAGTACCGCATCGGGCCCGGGGACGAGCTCGGCCTGCGCCTGATCCTCAACCCCGACATGAACTCCCAGGTCACGGTCGGCGCCGACGGGCGCGGCATCTTCCCCCTGGTCGGACCGGTGCCGATCGCCGGGCTGACGGTGGAGGAAGCCACCGCCATGCTGACCAAGAACTACGGCGCCTACCTGCGCAACCCGGCCACCGAGATGCTGATCTATAACTACGCCAGCGCCCAGGTGTTCGTGGCCGGCGAAGTAAAATTGCCGGGCGCGCGCCAGGTGCGCGGCACCATGACCGTAGCCCAGGTGATCAACGACAGCGGCGGCTTCCTGCCCACCGCGGGCATGAACAACGTCGTCCTCCTGCGCCACCGCCGCGACGGCCGCGTGCTGATGCGCAAGGTCAATGTGCTGGCGCTGTACAAGGGCAAGAGCGACGAGGACATCCGCGTTCTGCCGGGCGACGTGGTGTTCGTGCCGCGCAGCGGGGGTTAGTGAAGTCGACCGCATCGTGCAGCAGTACATCACCCAGGCCCTGCCCTTCACGGTCAACTACAGCTTGAACCCCTCGTCCAACACCATCCCCTCCGTGCCGTGAGGCGTGGGAGGCACGGTCGACCGATGACGTGATCAGGCCCCGCTTCACCTGGACTCCCCAGATCGGCCACTATGTGGCCGCGGTCATCGAGCAGGGCCTGTGGTCCGTGCTCAACCTCGGGGTCAACCTCGGGGTCGCCCGCTATGTCTCACCCGAGCACTACGGCGCCTTCGTATTCTGGACCAACCTCGGCTTCGTCCTGTCCAGCCTGCAGAGCGCCCTGACCATCTGCCACCTGCAGGTGCTGACCCCCGGCGACGCCTTCGCGCCCCACCGCCTGCAGACCGAGCGGCTTATGCATGTGGTCACCGGCCTGTTTCTGGCGGCGGTGACCGCTGTCGGCTTGCTTGGCGGGGCGCTGTCGAGCGGCTCGTTCGACCTGCTGGCCGCCCCGTTCTTCCTCTCCGCCTATCTGCTTCAGCAGTACCTGCGGGCCCTCTATTTTTCGCGGGGCAAACGGGACATGGCTGTCTTCCTTGTGGAGCGCGGCTCCGCGGCTAGATGATGTATAACGCCGGCGGCGGATGCCGGTCGATCCCCAGCCCTGGCTCGGCTTGGCCTGCAATCCACCGCAATTTCCAAATACCGGGATTGATGTATCACTGATATTCCACATACTGCCGAGCAACCGGCGCTTAACGCCGGAATCAGAAAATGCGCGGGTCCCCCGGGCTCGCAAAGGAAGGGTTCGATCTCAATGACTCGACGTAAGGGCGGGCTGCTGGCGCTTGCCGTGATCATCGGCGTAGCCGCATCGGCCTCAGGCGCTCTCGCCCAGGCCAAGAAAGCCGCGGCCAAGCCCGCCGCCTCCAAGGCCGGGCATCCCGATATCGGCGGCACCTGGGTGCCCGACACGGCCGACCAGCGCCGCCAGGTCACCGGCAACGAGCCGCCGTGGCTGCCGGCGATCAAGAAGCAGGCCGATCACTGGACCGCCGAGGAAAAGGCCGGACGGCCCTATCTGGTGCTCAAAGGCTGCCTGCCGCACGGCATGCCCAGCCTGATGCTGATCATGCACAACGCCTTTGAGATCGTGGAATCCAAGGGCCGCCTGACCTTCCTCGGCGAGGGTGAAGGCAACAATCTGCGCCGCATCTACATGGACGGCCGCAAGCATCCGGAGGATCCGGATCTCAACCTGTTCGGCCATTCCATCGGCCATTGGGAAGGCGACACCCTGGTGGTCGACACCGTCGGCGTGGCCCCGCAGGCTTTCGTCGCCGTCAGCGAGGGCGTCGGCATCCCCAACAACGGCGACATGCACATCGTCGAGCGCATCCATCTGGCCGCGCCGGGCGTCCTGCACGACGACCTGACCATCACCGCGCCGAAGATTCTCAGCCAGCCGTGGAAGACCACCCGCATCTACACCAAGTCCGACTTCGAGATCCTCGAGGGCGAATGCGCGGTCGGCAACTTCCGCGACGGCAAGGACGAGAACGGCAATTCCATCTATGTCCCCCGCCCGCTCAACGCGGACGGCAGCGTAAGACTGGCCGAGTGATGGCTGCCCCCCACTCTCAAACCTCAAAAGAGTTCAAGACCATGAAATCGGTTTATCGGACGGCCGCGGCCTGCGGCCTGCTGCTGGCCTTCGCCGCCGCGTCCCCCAGCTCGGCCCACCACTCCGCCTCGATGTTCGACTTCGCCAAGCAGGTCACCCTGGAAGGCACGGTCAAGGACTTCAACTGGTCCAACCCGCACATCTCGGTTGACCTGGTGGTCGAGGGCAAGAATGGCCAGCCGACCAAGACCTGGACCATCGAGGCCTCCTCCACCGGCGTGATGAGCCGCGCCGGCTGGACCAAGCGCACCATGAACCCGGGCGACAAGGTCTCGATACTGTGCAGCCCGCTGCGTGACGGCGGCGCCGGCGGCAGCATCACCACGGTCACCTTCGCCAACGGCAAGACCCTGGGCTGGCTGAACCGCCCGACCCCGGTCCCCGGCCAGGCTCCCAAGGGCGCCTGATCGGCCCATCGGCGCGAAACGGAAAAGGGGCGGCTCGCTTGCGCGGGCCGCCCCTTCTGTTTGTCAGCAGGGTGACCGCCGGCTAGTTGGCGGGGGTCATTTCCTTGGTCTCGACGGTTACATCCTTGGCGGTCAGGCCGGCGTAGACGATCATGTCCTTGCGGGCCGCCTTGACCTTGTCGACGGCGCCCGGCGTGACCGTGGTTCCCCAGAAGTACAGCCGGGTCAGC
>CANJMO010000005.1 GCA_947475845.1 Caulobacteraceae bacterium
CAGGCCGATGTTGCCTTCCTGGATCAGGTCCAGGAACTGCAGGCCGCGGTTGGTGTACTTCTTGGCGATGGAGATCACGAGGCGCAGGTTGGCCTCGACCATTTCCTTCTTGGCCTGACGGGCCTCGCGCTCGCCCTTCTGCACGGTGTGGACGATGCTGCGGTAGTCGTCGATCGGCACGCCGGTTTCGGTGGCGAGAGCCGCGACTTCCTGGCGGATGTCGCTGATCTGGCCGCCGTCGTTCTCAACGAACTTGGTCCAGCGCACGCCCTGTTGCTTGACCGTATCGGACCAGTTGGGGTTCAGCTCTGAGCCGAAGTAGGCCTTGAGGAACTCGGTGCGCGAGATGCCGTAGGTGTCGGCCAGGCGCAGCAGGCGGCCTTCCAGGCCCATCAGGCGCTTGTTGATCGCATAGAGCTGCTCGACCAGCGCCTCGATGCGGTTGTTGTTCAGCTTCAGCGTCTTGAGGTGCTGGATGATCAGGTTGGACAGCGCTTCGTACTGCTTGCGCTCGCTTTCAGGCAGGTCTTTGCCGGTCAGGCGGGCCTCGACCAGGCGTTGCTGCAGCTTGCCGAACGCTTCGAACTCGGCGGCGATGGCGTCGAGGGTGGCCATCACCCCTTCGCGCAGTTCCGCTTCCATGGCCGAGACCGAGGGGCCGGCGCCGTCGTCGAAATCGTCGTCGCTGTCGCCGTCGGCCTCGCCCTCAGGCTTTTCGGCCGGAGCGGCTTCGGCGGCGGGAGCCGGCGCTTCCTCTTCGGAAACTTCAGCGCCCTCGGCCGGTGCAGCCCCCGGCGAGCCGCCGTAGGTCTGCTCCAGGTCGATCACTTCACGCAGCAGGATGCGGCCTGAGCCCAGTTCCTCGCGCCAGACCATGATCGCTTCGAAGGTCAGGGCGCTTTCGCACAGGCCGCGGATCATGGTGTCGCGGCCGGCTTCGATACGCTTGGCGATGGCGATTTCGCCTTCGCGCGACAGCAGCTCGACCGAACCCATTTCGCGCAGATACATGCGCACGGGGTCGTCGGTGCGGTCGTAGCTCTCGGGCTTTTCGGCGACCGTGATCGAGGATTCCTCGCGCACGACGACTTCGCCGCCTTCGCCCTCGGTTTCAGCCTCGTCGTTCTCGACGACGTTGACGCCCATCTCGCTGAGCATGGCGAGGGTGTCTTCGATCTGTTCGGAGGTCACTTCCTCGGACGGCAGAACCTTGTTCAGCTCGTCCATGGTGACGTAACCGCGGGCCTTGGCCTGCTTGATGAACTTCTTGACGCCGGCGTCGGTCAGGTCGAGCAGCGGGCCGTCGGATGCGCCATCCGGCGGCTCGGTCGTCGTTGTATCGGTCATTAAAGTCTCCGCTCCGGCGCGCGTCCCCGCGTGTCGGACAAATAAAATTGCGGCCGCCACAGGTCTATGACGAGTCAGGCGTGCAAAAGCCTTACCCTATAGACCCCGGGGCCGTCCAAACCGTTCCAGTCCTGATCGCGCGCTTCAAAGCGTCCCGTTCGCCCTTGAGGCGCATGAAAGCCGTCGTGTCTGAGGATTCCGTCAACTCCGCCTTGGCGGAGGATAGAGCGGACTCAAGCGCGGCCATGCGTATAAGGACTTCGAAGGCATGCGACCAAAGGGACCTGGCGGTTGCGGGGGGAATATCCGGGTTCAAAAATGGCGCGCCCGATATACGGGCCGCCCGATCGATTTCGCCCAGCAGTACGCCAAAGCCTCTAGCGGCCAAATGGCGTGTCAGGGCCTCAGAGTCAAGGACATCGGCCTCCAGGCGCAGGCGGATAATTTCGCTGGCCAAATCATTGAGGGCGGGATGGCCGAGGCCGTGGGCCTCCAAGGTCTCCAGCCGCTCGTCCAGACGGGCCGGATCGTCGAGCGCGCCCTTTGCCACGGCTGCGGCGATCGGCTCCAGGCCCACAGCCAGGCGGCGAGCGGCGGCCATGCCTTCCGCGGTGGGCGGTCCGCGGTCGATGAAATCGCCCCGTCTGCCGCCGCCGAACGGACGGCCACGCTGCTGGAACGGGCGATCGAACCCGGCGGGACCGGCAGGCGCCCGCGCGAACAGCGCATCGAAACGGGTCAGCAACTCCTCGCGGTAGGCCTGAGCCAGATCCTTATCCTGGATGGCGGCGGCGACGCCTCTCAGGCGGGATTTCAGCGCCGCGCGGCGCTCGGGAGTGTCGAGCGGCTCGGTCTCGCGCTCGCGGGTGAACAGGGCGTCGACGAATGGGATGGTCTGGGCCAGCTGGGCCTTCAGGGCGGCGGGACCCTGATCGCGCAGGACGTCGTCGGGGTCCTTGCCGCCGGTGACGATGGCGAACTTGAACGAGCGGCCGGGTTTCAGGTGCGGCAGGGCGCGGTCGATCACCCGGGCGGCGGCCCTCCGCCCTGCCCCGTCGCCGTCGAAGCACAGGGTCGGCTCCTGATGGAAGCGCCACATCAGGGCCATCTGCTCTTCGGTGAGGGCCGTGCCCATGCCGGCCACGGCCGCCAGCCCGGCGCGCTGGCAGGCGATCACGTCCATATAGCCTTCGACGACGACGAGCGGGGCGTCGGCGTCGCCGGTCCCCAGCACCTTGCGCGCCTCGTACATGCCGTAGAGCACCTGGCTCTTGCTGAAGAGGTCGGTTTCCGGGCCGTTCAGGTACTTGGCCTTGGCCTCGGGATCGAGCGCCCGGCCGCCGAACGAGATGACCCGGCCGCGCATGTCGGTGATCGGAAAGATGATGCGGTCGCGGAAGCGGTCGTAGGGCGCGCCGCCGTCCTCGGGCCCGATCAGGACGCCGGTCTGGACCAAGTCGGCGGGCTTGGCGCCCTTCTGCACCAGATAGTCCTTCAGCGCGGTGCGGCCGCCGGGGGCGTAGCCGATGCGGAAGCGCTTCCAATCGTCCTCGGGCAGGCCGCGCTTCTTGAGGTACTCGCGCGCCGCCTGACCGGCGGGGCGGCGCAGCTCGCCCTCGAACCAGGCGGCGGTGGTCTCCAGCCAGTCCTGCAGGCTGTTCTTCTTCTTGTCCTCTTCGACCTGACGGGCGTCCTGCACCGGCATGGGCACCCCCGCCTCGCCGGCCAGCCGCTCGACCGCCTCGGGGAAGGACAGGCGCTCGGTTTCCTGCAGGAAGGTGATCAGGTCGCCGTGCTTGCCGCTACTGAAGCAGTGGTAGAAGCCCTTCTCGTCGTTGACGTAGAACGAGGGCGTCTTCTCCTTGGTGAAGGGCGACAGACCGGCGTATTCGCGACCCTGACGGCGCAGCTTCACCGTGCGCCCGATCACGTCGGACAGGCGCAGGCGGGATTTGATCTCGTCGAGGAAGCGGTCGTCGAAGCGCACGCTCCAGCTTAGATCAGTCCACCAGCGCTTGGTAGACGAGGGCGTTGATCTTCTGGCGGTAGTGCCAGCGGATGGGGCCGGGGGCGGCGGAGAGGTAGACCACCACCAGGTCCTCCTTGGGATCGACCCAGAAGTCGGTGCCCGCCGCGCCGGGCCAGGAGAACGAGCCCGGCGAGCCCATGGTCGGCGTCACGCCCACTGTCGGCTTGATCGCCACGCCGAGGCCGAAGGCGTATCCGTTCTTGGTCGGATCGGTGACGGCGATCAGGTTCCTGACGTTGGGGCCGAGCTGGTTGGACAGCATGTATTCGGCGGTGCGCTGGCTGATGATCTGGCCGCCGGCGTAATGGCCCTTGTTGAGCAGCATGGTGGCGAACAGCATGTAGTCGCGGGCGGTGGAGGAGGCGCAGCCGCCGCCGCAGTCGAACGACGGCGGCTTGGTCAGCTCCGGACTGCGGATTTGCGGCGCGCCGGTGTCGGGGTCTTTGGGCAGGGGCTGGGCGTAACGGGCGACGGCGGGGCCCTGGACGTAGAAGCCGGTGTCTTTCATGCCGAGCGGCGTGGAGATATTGGCGCGGATGTAGCGGCCGAGCGAGGTTCCGGTGATCTTCTCGACCACCTGGCCGGCGACATCGAGGCCGAAGCCGTAGTCCCAGGTCGAGCCCGGCTGCCACATCAGGGGAACACTGGCCAGCTTATCGACCAGGCCGGGGCCGGTGTAGAGGTTGTCCGAGGCGCTCTGCGGATAGAGCTTGTGCACCACGGTGTTGCCGCGGTTGCCGTAGACCAGGCCCGAGGTGTGGCGCAGCAAATCCTGGATGGTGATGGCGCGATTGGCGGGCACGGTGTCCAGGGTCGGCTGGCCGTCGGCGCCGCGGGCCGCGACGCGCTGGCCGGCGAACTTGGGGAAGTATTTGGCGAGCGGGTCGTCCATCAGGATCTGACCCTTTTCGTACAGGGTCAGCACCGCCACCGTGGTCATCGGCTTGGTCATGGAGGCGATGTTGAAGATGGTGTCGGTGGTCATCGGCGTGTTGGCGGCCTTGTCGCGCCAGCCGTAGGCGTCGAAGGCGACGAGCTTGCCGTGACGGGCGATGGCGATGACCGCGCCGGGGATGCGGCCGGCGTCGATGTCGGCCTTGAGCACCTCGCCGATGCGGACCAGGCGCTGGGACGAGAAGCCGACGTCTTCGGGCTTGGCGGCGTAAGGCAGGGGCGCGTTGGGATCGCCGGGCGCCGCCTGGGCCGCGCCGCAGGTCAGCAAGAACAGGGCCGTCGCCGCCAGCAGATGACGCGCCTTCATACAGGATTCTCCCCCACGTTTATTGGGGGCATCCTCGGCTTTCGAAACGGCGGAGTCTACTTCGACAGATTGACCGGCTGGACCACGAAGCGGGCCATCTGGTCCTTGGGATCCTGCCACTTGGGCTGCAAGGTCGCGGCGATCTTGTAGCTGTCGTAGGCCTCCTGCAGCTTGCCCAGGAATTCATAGGCGATGCCGAGGTTGTAGTAGGCGCGCTCGGGCTCCTTGGACTTCAGGTCGATGCCGATCTGGGTCTCGGCGACGCCCTCGTCGTAGCGCTGCATATTGATCATGGTCGATCCGAGGTCGACGTGGGCCTCGGCCAGCTTGGGCATCATGCGCAGGGCCTCGTGCAGGTTGTCATCCGCGGTCTTATAGCCCTCGCGGCTCATCTCCAGCACGGCGCGGTTGACGTAGGTGTAGGTGCGGTCCTGGCGGCTGAGCACGCCGCCGGCCAGGGCGTCATCGCACTTGGAGATGGAGTCGGCCTTCCAGCGCGCCTCCTCGACGGCCGAATCCATGTGGATCAGGGTGGAAGCCATGGCCGCGCGCCAGCAGGCCTCGCCTTCGCCGCCGCCGAACACGGCGATGGCCTGGGCCTTGGCGGCCAGGGGGAACGCGGCGGCGCCTAGAACAGCCACGGCGCCGATGACGGATGCTCTGACCCTGTTCATCACACATCTCCCTTTAGAGAACAGCGGTATTGTATACCGCTTTCAGCCCCTGTCTCTAAAAGCTTGGCGGGCCTCGCGGCGGGTTGACGATGGGGTCCCGCGCTTCTACATCCGGGGCCAACAAAACACGGCGGGCGGGGGCGACCTTTGCCCGCTTTTTTGCGACTATCCGACCGCACCCCTTTCAGGAGTCCAAGCCCATGACCGAGACGCTCATGCCTGGCTGCACCGGAGTCCTGGTCCTGGCCGATGGGACGATCCTGCAAGGGATCGGCGTCGGGGCCGCCGGCGACGCGGTGGGCGAGGTCTGTTTCAACACCGCCATGACCGGCTATCAGGAAATCCTGACCGACCCGTCGTACATGGCCCAGATCGTCACCTTCACCTTCCCCCACATCGGCAACACCGGGGTCAATCTGGAGGACATCGAGGAGTTCGGACGCGGGGCCGAGACGGCCGCCCGCGGCGCCATCTTCCGCGATGTGCCCACGATCCCCGCCAACTGGCGCTCGCAGTCGGATCTCGACGGCTGGATGAAGAAGCGCGGCCTGATCGGGCTGGCGGGCGTGGACACCCGCGCCCTGACCCGGCTGGTGCGCGAGAGGGGCATGCCGCACGGCGTCATCGCCCACGCCCCCGACGGCAAGTTCGACCTGGAGGCCCTGAAGGCCAAGGCCCGCGACTGGAAGGGCCTGGTCGGCCTGGACCTGGCCAAGGACGCCACCTGCCTGCAGCCGTTCGTGTTCGAGGAAGGCCTGTGGGACTGGCCCGCCGGCTACGCCAAGCTGAAGAACCCGCAAGGCCGCGACAAACCTTACGAGGTCGTGGTGGTGGACTACGGGATCAAGCGCAACATTCTGCGGGCGCTGACCAGCGTCGGGGTGCGCGCCACCGTGGTGCCCGCCACCACCAGCGCCGAGGACATCCTGGCCAGGAAGCCCGACGGCGTGATGCTGTCCAACGGTCCCGGCGATCCGGCGGCGACCGGGCAATACGCCGTACCTGAGATCAAGAAGCTGGTGGCCAGCGGCACCCCGCTGTTCGGCATCTGCCTCGGCCACCAGATGCTGGCGCTCGCCCTTGGAGCCCAGACCACCAAGATGGACCAGGGCCACCACGGCGCGAACCATCCGGTCAAGGACCTGACCACCGGCAAGGTCGAGATCGTGTCGATGAACCACGGCTTCACCGTCGACCGCGACAGCCTGCCCGCCGCCGTGACCGAGACCCACGTCTCGCTGTTCGACGGCACCAACGCCGGCATTCAGGTGACCGGCAAGCCGGTGTTCAGCGTGCAGCACCACCCCGAGGCATCCCCCGGGCCGACCGATTCGCTCTATCTGTTCGAGCGCTTCGCCGACCTGATGGAAAAGGCCTAGGCTCGGCGGGCGTCCGCGCCCGCGTCATGCTCGGCCAAGGCCTGACAGGCCTCCTGCACCGCCTGTTCCAGCACCGCGATCAGGTCGCCGGCGGCTTCGCCGTCCCTCTGCGAGCATGACAGCTCCATCCTGTCCGCGACGCTCTGCAGGCGCCGGCAACAGAAGTTGCCCGCCATGCCCTTGAGGCTGTGGGCTTCGGCGCCGGCGGAGGCGAAGTCCCCGGCGCGCAGTTTCTGGATCAATCGGCTCGACCGGACCACGGCGTCGTCCTGGAACGCGGCGGCCATCTGCTGCACCCGGGCGGCGGGCGCGGCGCGGACCAGGAGGGCGAAAGCCGCCTCGTCGATCACCGGCATCTGGATCATCTCGAGAGCGGCAGGCGCCGGCGGCGCGGCGTTGGCGGCAGGGACCGGCGGGCTGAGGGCGTAAAGTCCGACCGTCTGCAGGAAAGCGTCCGGATTGATCGGTTTGGCGATGAAGCCGTCCATCCCGGCATTCAGACAAGCCTGCTGATCCTGAGCCATGGCGTTGGCGGTCATGGCGACGACCGGAGCGGAGCCGCGGGCGCCGTGCAGGCCGCGAATCCGCCGCGTCGCCTCCAGGCCGTCCATCTGTGGCATCTGCACATCCATCAGAATCAGATCGTAGACCTGGGTGCGCGCCTGGAGCACCGCTTCGGCGCCGTTGGGCACGCAATCCACCCGATAGCCGGCCTGCTCGAGGATGGCGGTGGCGAACATGGCGTTGATGTCGTTGTCTTCGGCCAGCAGCACACGGCCGTGGCGCTGAACGTCCGGCGCGGCCTCGCGTTGGGCGATCGGGGCCAGGTTCGCTGGATCGCCTGCCGACAGGTCAAGGTCGAACCAGAAAACCGCGCCGCCGCCGGGGTTGTCCCTAACCCCGATCCGCCCGCCCATCAGTTGAACCAGTTCGCGGGAGATCGACAGGCCCAGGCCCGTGCCGCCGAACCTGCGGGTGACCGATCCATCGGCCTGCTGGAATTTCTCGAACAGCTTGCCCTTGGCTTCCAGCGTCAGGCCGATGCCGGTGTCGCGAACCTCGACGTGCAGGGCCGTGCGGCCATTGGCCAGAGGCCGCGAGACCACTTCGACCTGGACCTCGCCCCGGTCGGTGAACTTCACCGCGTTGGAGACCAGATTAAGGACCACCTGGCGGATGCGGCTGGGATCGCCTTTCATCGCCGCGGCCGCGCCGTCGTCCAGCGAACAGCCGATCCGCAGGCCCTTTTCGCGCGCCCGGGGCGACATCAGTACGACGACATCGCCGATCAGCCGCTGCAGGCTGAAGTCGACCTGTTCGATTTCGACCTTGCCGGCCTCCAGCTTGGAGATGTCGAGGATGTCGTTGAGCAGCCCGAGCAGGGATTCGGCGGAGGTGTGGGCCGCCTCGACGTATTTATGCTGGGTCGGGCTGAGCGGAGTGCGCAGCAACAGGGCGTGCATGCCCATGACCCCGTTCATCGGGGTGCGAATCTCGTGGCTCATATTGGCCAGGAACTCGCTCTTCACCCGACTGGCGGTCTCGGCCTCATCGCGGGCGTGGGCCATGGCGACCTCGGCGCGCTTGAGGTCGGTGATGTCGACGCAGACCGAGACCACGCCGGCGTCCGCCGAGCGGCGGTCGTTGCTACGGATATAGCGGCCGTCGGGCATGCGACGCTCGACGAATCCTTCGGCCTGACGGCGTTGCTGCATGCGATTGGCGGCCAGGTCCTGACGCGCCAGACCCTCGACCTCGCCGTAGCATCCGGCGGCGACACCCGCGTTGACGATATCGACGAACGGCCGTCCGGCGATCATGTCGCCGGCCCCGCGCCATAGGTCGGCGTAGCGGGTATTCCAGGCGACCAGACGGTCCTCGGCATCGAAGAAGGCCAGGCCTTCGGGCATGGCGTCCAGAGCGTGGCGCAGGCGCTTGAGGTCGCTGTTGCGGGTGGCCTGGTCGAAGGCGACACCGCCCAGAGCGGTGATGATCACCATGGCCGTGACGCCGACCGCGCACAGGGCCATGGCCCCATCGGACAGGATCGAGTCGGGAACCACGGTTCCGCCAAAGGGCAGGATCTCGACCGCGCTCATTCCGGTGAAGTGCATGCCGACGATGCCCAGCGCCAGCAGACCCGCGCCGCCTAGCTGGGCCATGCGCCCCGAACCGGGGCCCGAGATGCTGAGCGCAGCGGCGGACAGCAGGGCGCCGATGACGGCGGAGGCGGCGACGTAGTCCGGATTCCAGCGCAACTGGCCCGCCGTGATGTAGCCGCTCATGCCAACGTAGTGCATCAGGGTGATGCCGACGCCGACGATCAGACCCCCGGCGATACTGGCCAAGACCCGATGGCCGCGCAGCGATCCGACCCAGAAGCCGACCATGCAGCAGGCGACGGCCACCAGCAGGGAACCGAGCGTGCCCAGGGCCGCGTAACCGGTCGGCAGGCCGGTTCGGAAAGCGAGCATCGCGACGAAGTGCGTGGTCCAGATCGCCGAACCGGCGACCAGACCGGTCATGCCGAGCCATGCGGCGCGGCGCGGCGCCAGTTCTTGAACAGCGGGGCCTTGGAATAAAGATGGAAGGCACACACCGAGCCAACCACACAGACGATCGCCGCTAGTATTACCAATCGCCAGTCATGCTGAGTGGCAATGCAGAGATAGACTTTGAACACTGGACTGAGCCCCCGCCTGCCGGGATCATTCAGGTCGACGGTTAAGAAAATTCGTAGATCGCGATATTGGAGCCAATACACTTCGATATTCACCGAGCGCGCGAAAACTCCCTCACCCTGCCGCAACCTTTAGTTGCCGCGCCCGACAAATTCTCGCGAGGCGTGCAATCGCGAAATGGAGCCGCTAAACCCCGGCCATGCTCAAGACCATCTGCTTCAGCTTTACCGGCGGCGACCTGGACGGCCTGTCCTATGCCGCCTCGGAACAGGGTTTCAGCGTCTCTCCCAACGAAGACGGCGACGGCGTGATGCTGACCACCAGCGACATCATCGACGACCTGCGCTGGGCCGATTTCGACGACCTGATGCACGGTTGGGCGCAGGAATTCGGAACCGATTATCAGGGCTGGGACGCCATCGCGCCCTGAGCGAGTAGCAGCAGGTGTGGAGAATGCCAATCCGCCCTTGCCCCCTCCTCCCTTCGTCTCTAAACGAGCCTCTTAACCTGCATGACCAGACAGCCCCGCCGCACATCCCCGTGCGCGGCGGATGCGCGCGCGAGTAACTGAATGCCCAAACGGACAGACATCGCCTCCATCCTGATCATCGGCGCCGGCCCGATCGTGATCGGCCAGGCCTGCGAGTTTGACTACTCCGGCGTGCAGGCCTGCAAGGCGCTGCGGGCCGAGGGCTACCGGATCATCCTGGTCAATTCCAATCCGGCCACGATCATGACCGACCCCGACGTGGCGGACGCGACCTACATCGAGCCGATCACTCCGGCCATGGTCGAGAAGATCATCGCCAAGGAGCGGCCCGACGCCCTGCTGCCGACCATGGGCGGACAGACCGCGCTCAACACCGCCCTCGCTTTGGAGGCCTCCGGCGTCCTGAAGAAGTACGGCGTGGAGATGATCGGGGCCAAGGCCGACGTCATCGACAAGGCCGAGGACCGCCAGAAATTCCGCGACGCCATGGACAAGATCGGCCTGGAGTCGCCGCGCTCGCGCGCCGTGCATACTCTGGAAGAGGCGCTGGACAGCGTCGAGTTTGTCGGCCTGCCGGCGATCGTGCGCCCGTCGTTTACGCTGGCCGGCACCGGGGGCGGCATCGCCTACAACATGGAGGAGTTCCGCACCATCGTGGCCGGGGGCCTGGACGCCTCGCCGACCACCGAGGTGCTGATCGAGGAGAGCGTGCTCGGCTGGAAGGAGTACGAGATGGAAGTGGTCCGCGACACGGCGGACAACTGCATCATCGTCTGCTCGATCGAGAACATCGACCCGATGGGCGTGCACACCGGCGATTCGATCACGGTGGCCCCGGCCCTGACCCTGACAGACAAGGAATACCAGCGCATGCGCACGGCCTCGATCGCCGTGCTGCGCGAGATCGGTGTGGAGACCGGGGGCTCCAACGTGCAGTTCGCGGTTAATCCGGCGGACGGCCGGATGATCGTGATCGAGATGAACCCGCGGGTGTCGCGCTCGTCGGCCCTGGCTTCGAAGGCCACCGGCTTCCCGATCGCCAAGGTCGCCGCGCGGCTGGCGGTGGGCTACACGCTGGACGAGCTGATGAACGACATCACAGGGGCGACCCCGGCCTCGTTCGAGCCGACCATCGACTATGTGGTCACCAAGATCCCCCGCTTCGCCTTCGAGAAGTACCCGGGCGCAGAGCCCTATCTGACCACCTCGATGAAGTCGGTCGGCGAGGTGATGGCCATCGGCCGCACCTTCTCCGAGAGCCTGCAGAAGGCCCTGCGCGGGCTGGAGACGGGCCTGACCGGCCTGGACGAGATCGCCATCCCGGGCGCCGGCCACGAGGCCGACGACCAGGCGGTGCGCGACGCCTGCCTGCGCGCCCTGACCCAGCCGACCCCCGACCGCCTGCGGGTGATCGCCCAGGCGTTCCGCGTCGGGCTGACCGTCGATCAGGTCAACGAGGCGTGCTCCTACGAGCCGTGGTTCCTGCGCCAGATCGAGCATCTGGTGAACACCGAAGCCTATGTCGCCGACCACGGCCTGCCGGCCGACGCCATCGGCATGCGCAAGCTGAAGGCCCTGGGGTTCTCCGACGCTCGCCTGGCCAAGCTGGCCGGCCGCACCGAAGTCGACGTGCGCAAGGATCGCCAGGATCTCGGCGTGCGCCCGGTCTACAAGCGCATCGACACCTGCGCGGCGGAGTTTTTCGCCAAGACCCCCTACATGTATTCGACCTACGAAACCGGTGCGCTGGGCCAGGCGCCGCAGTGCGAATCGGAGCCCTCGCCGGCCAAGAAGGCGATCATCCTCGGCGGCGGTCCCAACCGGATCGGCCAGGGCATCGAGTTCGACTACTGCTGCTGCCACGCCGCCTTCGCCCTGGCCGACATCGGCATCGAGTCGATCATGGTCAACTGCAACCCCGAGACCGTCTCGACCGACTACGACACCTCCGACCGCCTGTATTTCGAACCGCTGACCGCCGAGGACGTGCTCGAGCTGATCGCGGTGGAGATGTCCAACGGGACCCTGGCCGGGGTGATCGTGCAGTTCGGCGGCCAGACGCCGCTGAAGCTGGCCCAGGCGCTGGAGGATGCCGGCGTGCCGATCCTGGGCACCTCGCCCGACGCCATCGATCTGGCCGAGGACCGCGAACGTTTCCAGCAACTGCTGCATCAGATCGGCATCGCTCAGCCCGTCAACGGCATCGCCCGCTCGGCCGAGGAGGCGTTCGCCGCCGTCCGCCGGATCGGCTATCCGGTGGTGATCCGCCCGTCCTATGTGCTGGGCGGCCGGGCCATGGAGATCGTGCGCGATGACGAGCAGCTGTCGCGCTACATCACCAACGCGGTGCAGGTGTCGGGCGATAGCCCCGTCCTGATCGACCAATATCTGTCGCGCGCCACCGAGGTGGACGTGGACGCGGTGGCCGACGAGCATGGCGTCTATGTCGCCGGTGTCATGGAGCACATCGAGGAGGCCGGGGTGCACTCCGGCGACTCGGCGTGCTCGCTGCCGCCGTTCTCGCTGCGCGAGGAGACCATCGTCGAGCTGAAGCGGCAGACGGTGGAGATGGCCAAGGCGCTGAAGGTGCGCGGCCTGATGAACGTGCAGTTCGCCATCGAGGAGCCCCTGTCGGCCAACCCGCGCATCTTCGTGCTGGAGGTCAATCCGCGCGCCAGCCGCACGGTACCGTTCGTGGCCAAGACCATCGGCCGGCCCCTGGCCGCGATCGCCGCCAAGGTGATGGCCGGCGAGGCCCTTTCGAGCTTCAACCTTTCGGACCGCCCCTACGACCACGTCGCGGTCAAGGAAGCGGTGTTCCCGTTCGCCCGCTTCCCCGGCGTCGACACCGTGCTCGGTCCCGAGATGCGCTCGACCGGCGAGGTCATGGGCCTGGACTGGCGCCGCCCTGGCGAGGCGTTCCTGCCCGCCTTCGCCCGCGCCTTCGCCAAGAGCCAGCTGGGCGGCGGCACCCGCCTGCCGCAGACCGGCGCCGTGTTCGTCTCGGTCAAGGATTCCGACAAGCCGTTCATCCTGGAGCCGGTGCGCCTGTTGCAGGAGGCCGGGTTCGAGGTGATGGCCACCGGGGGCACCTGCACCTACTTGCGCGACAACGGCATCGAAGTGGAGTCGGTCAAGAAGGTGCTGGAAGGCCGCCCGCACTGCCTGGACCGGCTGAAGAGCGGCGGCGTGCAACTGGTGTTCAACACCACCGAGGGCAAGCAGTCGCTGGAGGACAGCTTCGCCATCCGCCGCACGGCGCTGATGATGAAGATACCTTATTATACGACCGCCGCCGGGGCCCTGGCCGCGGCCCAGGCGATCTCCACCGCCCGCGAGGAAGCCCTCGAGGTGCGGCCGCTGCAGAGTTATGAGTTTTCCTAAGTAGGGGATGCGTGGAACGCACCCCTTGCGCCCGCGTTTTGCCGATCTTATGCTTTGACCCCCGGACGACTAAGCCCGCGTCCGGCGGACCAGACCTACCCAGAACTCCTCAAGGGCGACTCGAGCAAAACATCCGCTATGGAAAAAGTGCCGATGACCGGCGAGGGATACCAGTCCCTCGACGATGAACTGAAGCGTTTGAAGTCTATCGAACGTCCGAGCGTAATCGCGGCGATCGGCGAGGCGCGTGCGCACGGCGATCTGTCCGAAAACGCCGAATACCATGCCGCCAAGGAGCGGCAGGGCTGGATCGAAGGCCGTATCGCCGAGATCGAGGACAAGATGGCCCGCGCCCAGGTCATCGACGTGTCCAAGCTGAGCGGGGCCCAGGTCAAGTTCGGCGCCACGGTCAGCGTGGTCGACGAAGACACCGAGGAATCGGCCCGCTACCAGATCGTCGGCGAGCACGAGGCCGACGTAAAGAGTGGCCGCCTGTCGATCACCTCGCCCCTGGCGCGCGGCATGATCGGCAAGGAAGTCGGCGACGTGGTCGAGATTAACACCCCCGGCGGCGTGAAGTCCTACGAGATCCTCAAGCTCGAGTGGGTCTAGCCACCCATCCTCCGGGCGTCTGAACGACGAACCGGAGGACCCAAGCCGTCATCCTCGCTTAGGCCCCCCGCTCAAGTCGGGGGATGACGACGTATGTGTGGCGTGAATCACGCCAACCGGCGACCATGGCGGGAATGACCCTCGCCATCCTGCAAGCCCGCATGTCCTCGACCCGCCTGCCCGGCAAGGTGCTGGCCGACGTGGTCGGCGCGCCGATGATCCTGCGCCAGATCGAGCGGTTGCGGCGGTCGCGGCGGCTGGAGGGCATTGTCGTGGCCACCAGCGACGACCCCAGCGACGATGGACTGGCCGAGATGCTGCCGCTTCACGACGTGGCGGTGCACCGCGGATCGCTGGACGACGTGCTGGCGCGCTATGCAGGTGCGTTGGAGGTGTTTCCCGCGCCGGTGGTGGTGCGGCTGACCGGCGACTGTCCCCTGGCCGACCCGGAGGTGATCGACGCGGTGATCGACGCGGTGATCGACCTGCTGATGGACGAGGACCTGGACTACGCCGCCAATACCCCGGCCCACCGGACCTATCCAAAAGGCCTGGACGTGGAGGTGATGCGCTCGGCCTGTCTGCTGCGCGCGGCGCGCGCGGCCAAGGATCCCTACGAGCGCGAGCATGTAACGCCCTACTTGATCCGCCATCCCGAACTGTTCGCTCAGGACTTCATCAGCCAGGACGTGGACGAAGGCGAGGTGCGCTGGACGGTGGACCGGCCTGACGACCTGGAGTTCGTGCGCGCGGTCTATGGCGCGCTCTATAAGGGTGAGCCGGCGTTTTCCTCGGACGACGTGCGCGCCTTGGTGCGCGGACGGCCGGACCTGGCCATGCTGGGCGGCGACCGGAGGATATGATGGCCCTGGATGTGAAGCTGCGCGCGGTCACGGACGGCGACAGCGAGCGGCTGCTGGCCTGGCGCAATTCGCCGGAGGTCGCGGCCTATATGTACACCGACCACACGATCAGCGCCGAGGAGCACGCCCGCTGGTTCGCCGGGATGGCGGGAGATGCGCGCCGGGCCTACTGGATCATCGAGGTCGATGGGACCCCGGTGGGCCTGGCCAATTTCTACGACATCGACCGCACGCACGGCCGCGCCGCCTGGGCCTACTACCTCGCCGACCCCGGCGTCCGGGGAAAGGGCGTCGGCGGCTACGTCGAATACTGGATGATCGAACAGGCGTTCGGGCCCCTCGCCCTGAGGAAGCTGTGGTGTGAGGTGCTGGCGTCCAACGAGGCGGTGTGGAAGCTGCATCAGAAGTTCGGCTTCATGGAGGAAGCGCGTTTGCGCTCCCACGTCCTCAAAGCCGGTCAGGCGCAGGATGTGGTCGGCCTCGGCCTGATGGCCGACGAGTGGATCGAGACCCGCCCGGCGATGATCGAGCGCCTGACGCGGATGGGCTACGCCGTCGCCTCCTAGGCGACACCTGACGCCTGCAATTTGAGCGGCTTGGCTTATTCGGACGCGCCCGGCGGGGCGGTCGTGGCCTCCGCAATTGCCGCCTCCCTAGGCTCCCCTTGCCAGCACAAAACTCGCGGCAAAGGGGATCTGCACAGTGACGGAACAGACCAAACCGCCGATGTCCCGGCGGGACCTTTTCTCGATGATCGGAACCCTCGCCGGCAGTGCGGCGATGTACGAGGCGATGTCCTCCCTCGCCTATGCGGCGGAGGCCGGCTACAGCGGCCCGCCCAACCTGACCGGCAACGTCAAGGGCGCCTCGGTGCTGATCCTGGGCTCCGGCCTGGCGGGGATGGTCTCGGCGCATGAGCTGCGCAAGGCCGGCTACAAGGTGCTGATCCTGGAATATCAGGACCGTCCGGGCGGGCGGAACTGGTCGCTCTATGGCGGCGATACCTATACCGAACTCGGCGGCTTCAAGCAGAACGTGCAGTTCGACAAGGGCCACTATCTGAACCCAGGTCGGTGGCGGATTCCGTACCACCACCAGGGGATCCTGCACTACTGCAAGATGCTGGGCGTGCAGCTCGAGCCGTTCATCCAAAGCAACTACAACGCCTACATCCACTCGACCAAGGCATTCGGCGGCAAACCGCAGCGCTTCCGCCACATCCAGACCGACTTCCAGGGCCACGTCGCCGAGCTGTTGTCCAAGAGCACGCGGCAGGCGGCGCTGGATCAGGCGGTGACCAAGGAAGACCAGGAAATCCTGCTGCAGGCCCTGCGCAACTGGGGGGCTCTGGACGCCAACTACGAATACACAGCCGGCGAAGCTTCGAGCAACAAGCGCGGCTTCGACTTCGATCCGGGCGGCGGCCTGACCGCGATGGAGACGCCCTCGACCCCGATCGGCCTGAAGGAGCTTCTGGGATCGGGCCTGTGGCGCGCGGTCGGCGCCGGCAGCGGCTACGAGACCCAGCAGAGCCTGTTCCAGCCGGTCGGCGGCATGGGCATGATCGGCAAGGCGTTCGGCGCGACCCTCAAGGAGGTGATCAAGTACAGCGCCAAGGTCATCGACATCAAACAGGACGAGAAGGGCGTCACCATCACCTATCAGGACACCAAGAAGGGCGGCGCCCCGATGGTGGCCACGGCAGACTGGTGCATCTGCACCATCCCGGTGTCGATCCTCAGCCAGATCCCGATCACGGTGAGCGCGCCGATGAAGGCGGCGATCAACAATCTGTCCTATTCGTCGTCGGTGAAGGTCGGGCTGCAGTTCAAGCGCCGCTTCTGGGAAGAGGACGAGAACATCTACGGCGGGATCACCTACACCGATCAGCCCAACTCGACGATCGCCTACCCCAACTTCAACTACTTCTCGTCCGGCAAGGGCGTGCTGCTGGGGGCCTACGCCTTCGGTCCCGGCGCGGTGCGTTACGCCTCGATGTCGCCGGAGGAGCGGATCACCAAGACCCTGGAATACGGGTCCAAGATCCACCCGCAGTACATGAAGGAATACGAGAACGGCGCCTCGGTGGCCTGGCACCGCGTGCCCTGGACGCTCGGCTGCGCCGGCGCCTGGACCGAGGAACTGCGCGCGCGCCACTACAACAACCTGTGCGCCCTGGACGGCCGCATCATGCTGGCCGGCGAGCACGCCTCGCGCATCCCGGCCTGGCAGGAGGGCGCCGTGCTTTCGGCGCTCGATGCCATCCGCCGCCTGCACCAGCGCGTGACGCAGGCCTGACCATGACCCCGATCAAACACCGGACACAGACCATGATGCGCAGCCTCACCCTGGCCCTCTGCCTCGCTTCCGTCGGCGGCGCCGCCATGGCGCAGGGCGGCTTCGGCGGCCGCTATCCCGACCAAGGCGGCGAGGCCGTCTACAAGGCGATCTGCCAGGGCTGCCACATGCCCGACGGCAAGGGCGCGGTCGGCGCGGGGATGTACCCGCCCCTGGCCGGCGACGCCAAGCTGGGGGCCAAGACCTACCCCGCCTTCGTCGTCATCCGCGGTCAGAAGGCGATGCCGGAGTTCGGCACGGGGCTGGAGGACGCCCAGGTTGCGGATGTGGTCAATTACATCCGCACCCACTTCGGCAACGGGTTCACCGACACGGTCACCGCCGAAGAGGTCAAATCGATGCGTCCGGCGCGCGCGCCGACCGGAACCGTCAGGGCGCCGGGTTAAGCAGGGCGTCGGCGAAGCGGTCGGCGCCGAGGCCGTCGCAGGCCGCCGCCGATCGCTCCGACAGCTGCCTTCGCAGGGCCGGGTCGCCGATCAATCGAGCCACGACGCCGGTCAGGTTCGCCTCGAAGCGCGGATCGCCGACGTCCGCCGTCAGGATCAGTCCATCGTCGGCCATGGCCCGGGCCATCGGCCTCTGGTTCTCCGCCAGCAGGACGCTGACGGTGGGCAGGCCGAGGGTCGCCCGCTCCCAGGTCGAGGAGCCGCCGGCGCCGATGGCGATGTCGGCGGCGGCCATCAGCCCCGCCATGTCATGGGTATCGACATGAAGGCGCAGGTTCGCATCGGTCTTGGCCGCCCGACAGAGGGGCTGGAGGCTGGCGGCCGCCGAACCCACCACAACGTCCACAATCAGGCCGTCCAGTAGCGGTCGCAGCGCCTGCACCACCATGAGGGTGATACCGTCGACATCGGTCAGGCCGAGCGAGATCAGGACGTGGCGCAGATGCCCGCCCTCGCGGCGATGAGCCAGGGCGGCCTCGCGGCGGGCGGCGAACTCGGGCCGGACAGGCGCGTAGGCCGGGCCGGTAAGGATCGTGGCGTTCTCGGGCAGCCAGGGACGATAGTCGGCGTCGGTGCGGCCGTAGGCGGAGTCCATGATCAGGTCCGCCGCGCGCGGCCGGTTCGCCAGGTCGTCGACTGCCGCCAGGCGCCGCCCCTCCCGCAACGCGCCTTCCTGCGCGGCATTGAGGAAATAATGATCCAGCAGCACCCAGTCGGCGTCGAAAGACTCCGCCCAGTTGGCCACGGTGACGATGGCGTCCTCCAGCGCGCCCTCGACCGGCAGCACGTCGATATCGGGGGCGGCGAAGGTCTGCAGCACGGCCTGGGTTTCAGGGGTCGCGGCAAAGGCGCAGGTCGCGCCCCTGGCGATCAGGGCGCGGGTCAGGGTCAGGCAGCGCATGACGTGGCCACCGCCTATGCGCGGGCCGCAATCGGGGAACACCAGGATGCGTTGAGCCGACATCAGTATTCCTGTGGCCTCCATCGCTCGCTCTTGGTGGAATCAGTCTCTACATACCGTTTCGAACACTCTAATCCCTGAGTCCCCTATGTCCGAACCTCGCACCGTCCGCTGCGCCATCATCGGTTCCGGCCCCGCCGGTTACACCGCCGCCATCTATGCGGCGCGCGCGCTGCTGAATCCGGTGCTGATCGCGGGCATCCAACCGGGCGGCCAGCTGACCATCACCACCGACGTGGAGAACTATCCGGGCTTCGCCGACGTGATCCAGGGCCCCTGGCTGATGGACCAGATGCGGGCTCAGGCCGAGCATGTCGGGACCGAGCTGATCAGCGACATCGTGCTGGAAGCCGACCTGTCACAACGCCCGTTCCGTCTGAAGCTCGACACCGGCGCCGACATCCTCGCCGAGACCCTGATCATCGCCACCGGGGCCCAGGCCAAGTGGCTGGGCCTGCCGTCCGAGCAGAAGTTCCAGGGCTTCGGCGTCTCGGCCTGCGCCACCTGCGACGGCTTCTTCTATCGCGGCAAGGAGGTCGCGGTGGTCGGCGGCGGCAATACGGCGGTTGAGGAAGCCCTGTTCCTGACCAGCTTCGCCTCGAAGGTGACGTTGATCCACCGCAAGGATGAATTGCGCGCCGAGCGCATCCTGCAGGAGCGCCTGTTCGCCAACCCCAAGATCGAGGTGATCTGGGATAGCGCGGTGGAAGAAGTGCGCGGGTCGGAAAACCCGCTGGGCGTCACCGGCGTGACCATCAAGAACGTCAAGACCGGCGCGCTCAGCGACGTCGCCTGCGACGGCTTCTTCGTCGCCATTGGCCATGCGCCCTCGTCGGAGCTGTTCAAGGGCCAGCTGGAGATGGACAAGTCCGGCTACCTGAAGGTCAAGGCCGGGACCACGGCCACCGCGGTCAAGGGCGTCTACGCCGCCGGCGACGTCACCGACGACGTCTACCGCCAGGCGGTCACCGCCGCGGGCATGGGCTGCATGGCGGCGCTGGAGGCGGTGCGCTTCCTGGCCGAGGAAGACCACGCCAAGGCCCACCACCCGATCACCCACAAAGACGCCCAGACCATCGGCGAGTGGTAGCTAGGCCGCCGGGGTCACGGCCACCGAAGCCACAGGCGCGATCGTCGGAGCGGGCGTGCCCGGCGTGGGGGCGGACACCGGCGTCACAGTCGCAATCTGAGCCGCGTTGAGCTTGGCGTCGTCGCCGGCGATCTGCATGTGGACTCGTTCGCCGTTGCCGACCGAAGCCAGTTTGACGGTCGCCTCGGCGGCTTTCCGGGTCACCGCCAGCAGGGCCCCTGCCGCCCTCAGCTCACCGCCGGCGTAGCGCCCGGTGAGGGCCTCGGCCTGACCGGCCTCGCCGCTCATGCGGTAGAAGATATGCGGGCCCACGGTGGTCAGCTTGACCAGGCTGGGCGCCCAGGCGGGAAGCACATAGTCGGCGTGATAGTAGGTCGCCGCGCCGACGGCGGGGACGACATAGCCGTTCAGCGCCCGCGCCGCGACCTTGCGCGCGCCGTTCCAGGCGGCTGCGTCCAGCGCCCGGCCTAGCGAACCGTCGCAGGTGAACGAGAACTGGCAGCCGGTGTCGCGCGACACGCCCTGATAGACCACGCCGCAGACCGACTTCGGATAGTCGGGATGGCGCATCCGATTGAGCACGACCTGGGCCACGGCGGCCTGAGCCTCGGCGCCCTCGCCTCCGGCTTCGAAATAGGCGGCCTGGGTCAGGCAGTGCAAGGCTTCGCGGCCATCCTTGCTGGCGGTGGACAGGATGAACGGCTTGGCGGCGTCGACGCCGACGGCGGCGGCCGGCATCAGGCTGTTGATGCGGCGGGCCTGATCCCAGGTCAGGCGATGCACATTGTAGTTCGGGCGCAGGCCGGCCTTGGTCAGAGCCTCCTGCAGCACCTTACGGCTGTCCGGCGCGACTTCGGCCGGGGCGGTCAGGGCGATCGGTTGCTCGAATTGGGAACGATAGGAGGGGGCGGACGGTTGGTCATGGCGTGCGCCCGCCGCGATCAGCAGGGCCACGGCGGCGCCGGCCACCATCACGACTTGAGCCGAAGCGATGATCTCGGCGCGGAAGCGTTGGGCAATAGGAAGGTCCGTCCCGAACGGCGTTGAGCCGTCGGCCTGATAGGTCGCAGTGGTCATAAACGAACTGTAGTCCTCTGTAGCAGGCCCTCGGCGGCCTCGTCCTGTCACCCCCCCAAGGGGTAGACATGGCGCCGCGCAAAGGGACGCCGACAGCCTCGCCGATCTACGCCGGCTGGCCGTGGGCGCTCCAATGACCTCGGAATGCGACCTCAATAGGGCGACGGTCGTCACACGGATTTTTGCGCAGGGGCGCCCAGCAAAATTATCACGAGCCCCTTCCATCGGGACCGTGGAGGGTCTATATCCGTGAAGCCGACTTTTGCTCACTTGAAGCATAAGGGGTGCGCTCGGGAGCGATGGCTGCCGCGGCGTTTTTTCAGGCCACCAAAATGCTCATATTGAGCATAAGGGAGGGCTCAGATGCCGGACGGTTTCGCCGAGTTCGCCTTCACCCCCGAGGTGGAAGCCGCGACCCTGCCTCTCTGGAACAAGGTCAAGGCCCGCATCACGCCGCTGGAGTGGCGCCTGCAGGCTCCGCTGATCGCCGCCATCAACAGCCTGAAGGCCGAAAAAAACGCGGTGATCCTGGCGCACAACTACATGACGCCGGAGATTTTCCACGGGGTCGGCGACTATGTCGGCGACAGCTTGGGCCTGGCCCGCGAGGCTGCCCGCAGCGACGCCAAGATCATCGTCCAGGCGGGCGTGCACTTCATGGCCGAGACTTCCAAGGTCCTGGCACCCGACAAGACCGTGCTGATCCCGGATCTGAACGCCGGATGCTCGCTGGCCTCCTCGATCACCGCCGCCGACGTGCGCCTGATCAAGCAGCGCTATCCGGGCCTGCCGGTGGTCACCTACGTCAACACCACCGCCGAGGTGAAGGCCGAGACCGACGTGTGCTGCACCTCGGCCAATGCGGTCCAGGTGGTCGAGCATGTGGCGCGCCTGTGGGGCGTCGACCGGGTGATCCTGCTGCCCGACGAGTTCCTGGCCCGCAACGTCGCCCGCCAGACCCATATCGGCATCATCGCCTGGCAGGGCCGCTGCGAAGTGCACGAGCGCTTCACCGCCGCCGACATCCTGGAGCTGAAGGCCGCCTATCCGAACGCCCAGGTCCTGGCCCACCCCGAATGCCCGGCCGAGGTGCTGGAGGTGTCGGACTTCGCCGGCTCCACCGCCGCGATGTCGGACTATGTGATGACGAAGAAGCCCAAGCAGGTGGTGCTGATCACCGAGTGCTCGATGGCCGACAACGTCGCCTGCGACGCGCCGGACACCGAGTTCGTGCGGCCCTGCAACCTGTGCCCGTACATGAAGATGATCACGCTCGAGAACATCTACGAGACCCTGCTGCACGACCGCTACGAGGTGACCGTGGACGCCGCCGTCATGATGCGCGCCCGCGCCGCCGTGCAGGCGATGATCGACATGCCGCCCCTGGCGGTCCCCGCGCGCTACGACCTGGTCAAGGCGCGCCATCATGTCGATGTGGAGCTGATCTAGAATGGACCCGCGTATTCAGGTCACCGTCGCCGACATCACCACCCTGCAGCTGGACGCCATCGTCAACGCGGCCAACCCGACCCTGATGGGCGGCGGCGGGGTCGACGGCGCGATCCACCGCAAGGCCGGGCCGCGGTTGGCCGACTACTGCTCGCGCCTGGGCGGCTGCGAGACCGGCGACGCCAAGATCACCCCCGGCTTCGACCTGCCCTCGCGCCATGTGATCCACACGGTCGGCCCGGTGTGGACCGGGGGCGACGAGCGCCACGAGGAAGAGCTGCTGGCCCTCTGCTACAAGCGCTCGCTGCGCGTGGCCATGGACAACGGCGTGCGCACCATCGCCTTCCCGGCCATCTCGACCGGCGCCTACCGCTTCCCCGCCGGGCGCGCCGCCGAGATCGCGGTCAAGACGGTGACCGAGACGATCCGCAAGCGCGACGAGATCACCGTGGTTCTGTTCTGCTGCTACACCCAGGCGGCCGGCGACCTGGTCCGTGCGCGCCTCAAGGCCTTGGACGAAGCCCATGGCTGACCGCGAGACCATGCATGGGGTGCTGATCCTCGGCGCCGGCCTGGCCGGACTGTCGGCGGCGCTGTCGTTCGCGCAAAGCGGACGCAAGGCGCTGGTGATCTCTCCCGAACCCCTGATGAGCGGCTGCTCCTCGGCCTGGGCCCAGGGCGGCATGGCGGTGGCGATGTCGCCGGACGACGACGCCGAACTGCACGCCCAGGACACCATCGCCGCCGGCGCCGGGCTGGTGGATGCGAAGATGGCGCGCCTGCTGACCCGCGAAGGCCCCGACGCCGTGCGCCGGCTGGCCGATCTCGGCGCGCCGTTCGACCGCGAGGCCGACGGCCGTTTCGCCCAGAGCCTGGAAGCCGCCCATTCGCGTCCGCGCGTGGCGCGGGTCAAGGGCGATCAGGCTGGGCGCGCGATCATGGAGGCGGTGGTCGCCGCCGCCCTGGCCAGCCCGAATATTGAATTCCGCAAGGCGCGCGCGCTGGCATTGCTGCAGGACGCCTCGGGCCGCGTGCGCGGGGCCCTGATCGAACAGGACGGCGAGCAGCGCGAAGTGCTTTGCGACGCTGTCATCCTGGCAACCGGCGGGATTGGCGGGCTCTACGCCATGACCACCACCCCGGCCGCCGTGCGCGGCGAGGGCCTCGCTATGGCGGCTCTGGCGGGCGCCAGGATCGCCGATCCGGAGTTCATGCAGTTCCACCCGACCGCCATCGACGTCGGCCTCGATCCCGCGCCCCTGGCGACCGAAGCCCTGCGCGGCGAGGGCGCCAGGCTGGTGGACGCCAAGGGTGCCCCGTTCATGGCCCGCTATCATCCGCAGGCCGAGCTGGCCCCGCGCGACGTGGTGGCCCGCGCCATCCACGCCCAGCTGATGACCGGAGGCGGCGCCTATCTCGACTGCCGCCAAGCGGTGGGCGAGCATTTCCCGAGTGAATTCCCCGCCGTGTTCGCCGCCTGCCAGGCTGCCGGCATCGACCCGCGCAAGACGCCCATTCCGGTCGCGCCCGCCGCCCACTATCACATGGGCGGGGTGTGGACCGACGCCGAGGGCCGCAGCTCCCTGCACGGTCTCTACGCCGTCGGCGAATGCGCGGCGACGGGTGTCCACGGCGCCAATCGCCTGGCCTCCAACTCCCTGCTTGAAGCCGCCGTGTTCGGGACCCGCGCCGGGATCGCCGCGCGCGACGAGGCAGCGCCTGACGCGCCCGCGCTCCCCGCCGTCGCCCAGCCCGACCTGCCGCCCGCCGCCCTGCTGGCCCTGCGCCAAGCGATGAGCCGCGACGCGGGCGTGTTGCGCGACCGGGCGGGCCTGGAACGCCTACTCGATCAGATCGACGGCATCGCCGCCGCGCACGGATCCGCCCTGCCGCTGATCGCCGCGCGCATGGTCGCCCAGGCCGCGCTGAACCGGACCGAAAGCCGCGGCGCCCATTGGCGCTCGGACCATCCGAAGCCCAAGCCCGCCCGCCGCACCTTCACCACCCTGGCGGAACTGACCTCCGCTGAGCGGGAAGCCGCCGAATGAGCGAGTCGCCTCTTCCGGACCTGCTGATCGACCCGGTGGTGCGCGCCGCCCTGCTGGAGGACCTGGGGCGGGCCGGCGACATCACCGCCGCCGCCTGCGTGCCCGCCGGGACGCGGCTGAACGCGCGCTTCGCCGCGAGGAAGCCCGGGCGGATCGCGGGCCTGGACTGCGTTCGGCTGGCCATCGCCGCGCTGGATCCGACCGCGACCTTCACCGTCAGGATCGGCGACGGCCAGGACGCGCCGGCCGGCGGGGTGCTGGCCGAGGTCGAGGCCGATGCGCGGGCCCTGCTGTCCGCCGAACGGGTGGCGCTGAACCTGCTGGGGCGCCTCAGCGGCGTCGCCACCGCCACCGCCGCCTACGCCAAGGCGATCGAGGGCACGGGCGCGCGGATCACCTGCACGCGCAAGACCACGCCCGGCCTGCGGGCGCTGGAGAAGTACGCCGTGCGCTGCGGCGGCGGGATCAACCACCGTTACGGCCTGGATGACGCGATCCTGATCAAGGACAACCACATCGTGGCCGCCGGCGGCATCGGCCCCGCGCTGCGCCAGGCCAAGCTGGCCGCCGGGCATCTGGTGCGCATCGAGATCGAGGTCGACACCCTGGCCCAGCTCGACGAGGCCCTGCCGTTTGGGCCGGACGTGATCATGCTCGATAACTTCAGCCTGCCGGACCTGCGAACCGCCGTGGCGCGGGCCAAGGGCAAGGCGATCCTGGAAGCGTCTGGCGGGGTGACGCTGGAGACCGTGCGGGCGATCGCCGAGACCGGAGTGGACGTGATCTCGTCGGGCGCCCTGACCCATTCGTCACCGGCGCTGGACGTCGGGCTGGACGCCTGAACTGCAACACTAGCGGTGGCAGAATTGTGCGCTATATAATTCAGCCATGAACACCACCCGCATGCCTTCGATCTTCCTCGGCCACGGCTCGCCCATGGCGGCGCTGGAAGACACCCCCCTGACCCGCGAATGGGCCGCGCTGGGCAAGCGCCTGCCGCGCCCGCGCGCGATCCTGATGATCTCGGCCCACTGGGAGACCAAGGGCATATTGGTCACCGCCGGCGAGCGTCCGCGCACCATCCACGACTTCTACGGCTTCCCGCCCGCGCTCTACGCCCAGGAATACAAGGCGCCCGGCGATCCGGAACTGGCGCAGCAGGTGGCGCAGATGCTGGCCCCGATCGGCCGCGCCGATCTGGACAGCTGGGGCTACGACCACGGGACCTGGAGCGTGCTGACGCACATGTACCCGGACGCCGACATCCCGGTGATCCAGCTGAGCATGGACCTGCGCCTGAGCCCCGAGGGCCACTACCAGGTGGGCAAGGCGCTGGCGTCGCTGCGCGACCAAGGCGTGCTGATCATGGGCAGCGGCAACATCGTGCATAACCTGCGCCTGTACGACCGCCGCCCGGGCGCGCCCGCCCAGCCGTGGGCGCAGCGCTTCACCGATACGGTCAAGGCCAAGGTCGCCGCCGGCGATCATGCGGCCCTGATCGACTACATGAGCCTGGATCCCGAGGTGGCCCTGTGCTTCCCCGAGCCGGAGCACTTCCACCCCCTGCTCTACATCCTCGGCACGCAAGGCCCTGGCGAACGCGTAGAGTTCGTCACCGATGAGGTGTTCTCCTCGATCTCGATGACCTCGGTGCTGGTTGGCGCGGAGCCGCTGAAGGTCGCGGCCTAGCCTCTGGGCGAGCGCGCCGGGCGTGCTACGGTTACCCAAGGCCGCCGGTTAGTGCGGCCCATGGGAGGCGTCGTGCGCAAGTCTGGTTTTGTCGCTATCGCCGTCCTGACTGCAAGCTCGGCCCATGCCCAGGCCCTCTACGCATCCGAAACCTTCGCCGAAGCCGACGCCGAGCGGGGCCAAGCGGCTTTCGCGCGCAACTGCGGCCTATGCCACGGCGCGGACCTGTCGGCGGGGCCGTTCGCCGGGGCGCTGAAGGGGCCCGTCTTCGAGGCCAAGTGGCGGGGACAACCAAGCCAGGCGGTGCTGGCGTTCACCCAGGCGCGGATGCCGCCGGCTAGTCCGGGCTCACTGAGCAGTGGCGATTACAGCGACATCCACGCCTACATCCTGAAGGTCAACGGCGCCGCGCCGGGCAGGGCCGATACCGCCGTCACAGCCACCCGCGAGGCGCCCAATACCGGCCGGCCGCCGCCCACCGTGCCCGCCGACGCCAGAGCCAGGGCGGTTCTCGATGCGCGGACGGCCAAGCTGAACGGTCTGACCCCGGTCACTGACGCGATGCTGCGCAACCCGTCCGACGCGGACTGGCTGAACTGGCGGCGGGACTATGCCGCTCAGGGGTTCAGCGCGCTGAAGCAGATCGACCGGGACAATGTCGCGCGCCTGCGCCCGGCGTGGAGTTGGAACCTGCCGCCCAGCCAGAACGAGGGCACGCCCCTGGTCCACGACGGGGTGATGTTCATGCAGAGCGGCGCGGTGGTGCAGGCGCTGGACGCCGCGACGGGCGAGCGGCTCTGGCAATATGTGCGGCCCCTGGCGCCCGCCTTCAACGACGGCCGCGCGGCGCGGGCCAAGTCGCTGGCGATCTCCGGAACACGGCTGCTGGTCCCCACCGCCGACAAGCACATGATTGCCCTGGACGTGCGCAGCGGCGCCCTGATCTGGGATCACGACGTGGTCGGCGCCGACGCCCTGCAGCTGAACAGCGGTCCGATCGTGGTGCGCGGCAAGGTGATCGTCGGCGCCGCCCTGAACGTGGCCAAGTCGCCGGGCGGCTGCTTCATCGTGGCGCTGGACGTGGAGACCGGACGTGAGGTCTGGCGCTTCAACACCATCGCCCGGCCGGGACAGCCCGGCGGCGATAGCTGGAACGGTGCGCCGGTGGACGAGCGCTTCGGCGGCGGAGTGTGGACCTCGGGCAGCTATGACGCCGGCCGCAACCTGCTGTTCTTCGGCATCGGCAACACCTACGACACCGGCACCCTGTTGCTGCCGCAGCCGCGCAGGGGCGAGTCCAACGACGGGCTGTATACGGCCTCGACCGTGGCCGTCGACGCCGACACCGGCAGGCTGGCCTGGTTCTACCAGCACATGCAGCGCGACGTGTGGGACCAGGACTGGGCGTTCGAGCAGACGTTGGCGACCTTGCCGGTAGGCGGCAAACCGCGCGACGTGGTGATCACCGCCGGCAAGCTGGCGATCTTCGACGTGCTCGACCGCGCGACCGGCCAGTACCTGTTCTCCAAGGACCTGGGCCTGCAGAACCTGGTCACGGCCATCGACCCGGTGACCGGCCACAAGACCACCGACCCGGCGCTGGAGCCCGAGGCCGGCAAGACCTGGATCGTCTGTCCCTCGACCACCGGCGCGCGCTCCTGGCCGGCCACCTCGCTCGATCCGACGACGCACATCGTCTATGTGCCGATGACGGAATCCTGCATGCAGTACAGCTTCACGCCGCGCACCCCCGCCGAGGTCGCCGCCGGGGGGGTGGACATCCGCTATCCCAACTAGGCGCTGCCTGACAGCGACGGCAACTACGGCCGCGTGCAGGCCGCCGACCTCGACACCCGCCAAGTGGTGTGGACCCATCGCCAGCGCGCGCCGACCGCCAGTTCGGTGCTGGCCACGGCGGGGGGCGTGGTGTTCGCCGGATCGGTGGACCGACGCTTCAGCGCCTATGACGCCGCCAACGGCACGGTCCTGTGGGACACGCCCGTGGCTGCCTCGCCGAGCTCGTCGCCGATCACCTACACGGCGGGAGGCGCGCAGTATGTGGCGGTGGCGGTCGGCGGCGGCGGCGCCTACGACAGCGACGGCCAGGCTCTGATGGCCGAGGCCGCGGCCCCCGCCGCCGGAGTGACGATGATGGTCTACCAGCTGCCTTAGGGCTTCTTCGCCGCCCCGAAATCGCGGTGCCAGCGGACCGCCAGCTTGGCCCCGCCCTGAGGCACGCCGCCGCCTTGAGTGGTGGTCTGGTTGGCCAAGCTGGAGGCCAGCGAGAGGTTGCGGGTGACCCGGTATTCGACCTGGACGCTGGGGCCCGCGCGGCCGCCGCCGGCCAGCTCGACATAGACGTTGTCGGTCAGATATTTGCCGCCCGCGACGCTGACCCCGGTCTGGCCGCCGCCTACCAGGGCGAGACGGTCGAGCCGGGCGAAGGAGCGGATGCCGCCGATCACGTCGAAGCCGCCGCCGGACGTCAGAGCGGTCAGGGCCGAGGCCAGTTGGGCGGCCTCGAGTGGCGACAGCTGCGAGGCCGAGGCGCCGAACAGCACCTGCGACAGCACTTCGTCGTTGGGCAGAACCGGGTTCGACGTCAGGCTGATCTGAGGCCGCGCGGCGGTGCCCTGGATGCGGATCACCGCCGTCAGCGACGGGTCCTCGCGGGTCGCGGTCAGGTCCAGGCGGATCAGGTTGGGGTCGTTGGACAGATGGACGACGCCGCGGTCGTCGAACTCGAATCTTTTCCCCGCGAAATCATAGGCCCCGCGCACGACCCGGGCCTCGCCGTCCAGCACCGGCTTGGCGGTGGTGCCGGTGACGCGGGCGGCCAGGGACATGTCGACATCCAGACCCCGGCCCTTGACCAGGACGCCCTTGCGCGCGTTCAGGGCGACATCGATGGCGACGCCGGTGGGCTGGCCGCCGCCGTTGGCCGCGGTCGGCGCGATCTGTTCGTCGATGCGGAACGGCCGGTTCTTCTCGATCACGTCCATGGTCACGATGCTGGGTCCGGTGCGGGCGGCGGCGTTGACTTCGGCCCTGACCAGTTCGAGCGTGCCGGCGATTTTGGCCTTGCCGTCGGCGCCGCGGGTGACCGCCACCTGGCCCGTGGCGTCGGCCTGGGCGGTGTCGTTGTCGATCAGGCGGAAGGCGTTGAGATTGAGCGTCATGGTTGAGCCGCCGCCGCGCGCCAGGCTGATCTGGCCCGAGCCAGACACCTGGCCCTTGGCCCCGTCGGTGGCGGCGAATTTGTCCAGGGTGATGGTGTCGGTGTTGAGCGCCGCGCCGACGTTGAGGCCGCGCAGCTTCAGCCCCGTGGCGTAGTCGTCGAACAGGCCGTTCATCAGATCGACGCGGCCGGTGACCTTAGGATCGGCCAGGGTTCCGCCGAGGTCCGCCTTGGCCATCAGCCGCCCGCCCAGGGTGCGCTCGCCGCCCAGGAACAGATCCCACAGGGGCTGGATCTCGCCGTCGGCCTGGAAGGTCCCCTGCATGGGTTTGGTGCGCACCAAGGCGATGCGGAACGGCGCGGCCGAGGCCTCGGCCGGCAGGACGAAGCTGGCGGCGGAGGTCAGGCCCTGTTCGCTGTTGAGTTTGGCCGCGACCGTGACCCGGTTGTCGTCGAGCGCCGCCTTGATCGAGCCGTCGATGGACAGGCCCTTGCGCGCGTCGCGGCTGCGGGCGTTCTTAAGTTCGGCGTCGAGGCTGCCCTTGAGGGTCTGGCCCTGTCCGGCCAGCTTCAGGTCGGCGTCGAACTGGCCGGTGAAATCCTCGGACAGGAACGACAGATCGACCCCCGACAGATTGGCGGTAAGGTTGACCGCCCCGCCGGTCTCGCGCGCGTCCAGCTCGGCCTTGCCGCCGCCGAGCGACAGCCGCAGGCGGGCGAAGTGGTCGCCGTCGTCGAGGCGCACCTGGACCGGCTCCAGGGTTTTGAACGGCGCCCGGCGCAGGTTGCCGGAGCCGGAGAAGGCCACCGAATAGCCCTTGGGATCGCGGCTGAGCACGCCCGATCCGTCCAGCTTGACCGGAGTGCGCAACCAGGCGCCGTCGCCCACCACCGTGTAGGGCAGGCGCGACAGGGGGCCAGCGGCTGTGATCTTGGCGGTGGCCAGAGCGAGCGGCTGGCCGCGCACGACGGCGCCTTTGGCCTCAAGCGAAAGGTGGACGTCCGGATCGCCTTTCGCATCGACGATCTTCACCGTCCCGGCGATCTGACCCTCTGTCAGCAGGGCCCCGGCCGCCACCTGCAGGGTCAGGTCGGCGCTGGAGGGGGCGCCGTCACGCAGGGACAGGGCGCCCTTGGCCTTGATGCCGCCGGCGTCGGCGTCGATGTCCTTCAGTTCGATGCCGCCCGAGGAGAAGCGGAAGGCCGAGCGGGCCCGGGCCGGGCCGTAGGGACTGGCCCCGGCCAGGGCCACGGCGCCGTCCGAGCCGTCCTTGGAAGCGGCGAAGGTCAGGTCGAGCTTGGCGTCCTTTACCGTCATATAGGGGAAGGCGATGCTGGCCAGGGCGGCGGTCAGCTCGACCTTGGGCGTATCGAAGGTTCCGGTCAGCGCGCCCTTGCCGTTGGCCTTGCCGTCGATCTCCAGCGGGCCGAAGCCGAACGGGCCGTCCGCTTCCCAATCCAGGGCGAAGTTGATCGGTCCGGCCAGGTCCCATGTGCCCTGCGCGCTGGCCCGCTCCTTGGCGCCTTCGATGGTCGCCTTGGTCACGGTGACGATCGGGCCGAGCAGCGAAGCACTGCCCGAGATGCGCGGCTCGGGGCCGAGCAGGCGGTCCATCTCCGGCGTGCCGGTGGCGTAGCGCTCGCCGCGACCCTCGACGCTGAACAGCCACGGCTTGTCGGCCCCGTTGTCCTGGGTCGCGGCCCATGAGCCCTGCAACATGCCCGATGCGCCCGGGGCCAGCTTGCCGAGGTCGGTGACCTGGACCTCGCCTTTGAACTGCAGGCCCTTGTTGAGGAAATTCTGGCCGCCCGACCCCTGCACCTTGACCCCGTTGCCGACGCCGTCGATCGACTTGATCAGCACCCGTCCGTCTTTCAGGCGCACGACTTGAGTCACGACGTGAGGGCTGGGGCCGCCGGCCACGGCGATCAGGCCTTCGCCCCCGCCGCCCTGGCCGGTGATGTCGCCCTGGATGTCTAGCTGCTCCTTCTTCCAGGCGACCTTGACCGGCCCGAACGCCCGTTTGATCCGCCAGCCGAGAATGTCCAGATCCGCCGCCTCGGCATTGCCTGTAAATTGCAGGTCGTCGAGCTTGCCCGACAGCACCCCGGTCGCCTTGCCTTCGCCCATGGCCGGGTCGCGGTTGAGCTTCCTGAGGTCCTTGATCACCACCGACAGAGCCAGACCCGGCGTCGTCCCCTTGGTGGTGTCGGTCGGGCCGCGGGCCATCAGCACGATGTTGTCGGCGATGAAGCGGGTGTCGATATCGTAGACCGCGCCCTTGCGCTGTTTGGTGATGACCGCGAGCTCGGCCTCGGGGCCGAACATATTGACCATGTCGCGGGTCAGGGCCGATGCGCCCAGCACCACATGGGCGTTGAAGCCGCCGCCGGCGGGGTTCCAGGCACCCTGGGCCTTGACCGGAATCACATCGCCGGAGCGGGCGACCAGCACGAACTTGCCGGCGCCGGTGGTCCCCGTCAGGTGGGCGTTGAGATCGAAGGATTTGCCGGGGTCCAGGCCGAACAGGCCGGCGATGGTGCCGCCGCGGGCTTCGGTGGCGTCGGCGTCGAGCAGCAGGGTCTGGGTGCGGCCGAGATTGATATTGGCCTTGAGGTGATCGCCGGGGCGCAGCACGCTCTGCACGTCGATCTTGCCGATGGTCCCGCCCTGGTAGCGGATGTCGGCGTCGCCGGCGACGTCATAGACCTCGTGGCGGAACGAGAACTTGTCGGTCATCTCGACCCGGCCCTTTACCGAGTCCAGAGAGAAGGACATGGCGATCGGCTTGCCCGGCGGCTGAGGCGCGATCAACGGCTGGCGGATCAGCAGCAGATTGCCGACGCTGAGGGTATGGACGTGCAGGCGGCTGCGCAGCAGTTCGGCATAGCGCCAGTCGACCTGGACATTGTCGGCCTGCAGCCACACGCCCTTGGCGTCAGCCAGGGTCAGGCGGCGCAGGCGGAAGTCGCGCCAGATATCGCCTTCCAGGCCTTCGATGTGGATCTTGCCGAACGGTAGAACCATGGCGTTGACCCGCGCCTCGATCAGGCGCCGCGCCTCGCCGGTCAGCACCCCGACCCGGACCGTCACCAGCATCACCCCGGCCACCAGCAGTAGCACCAGGGGAATTTCCATGAGCCAGCCGAGCGGCGTGTGCGCGCGGAACCACGGAACCCGCTTGCGTGAGGCTTTTGGCGTCTTGGCCGGAGGGGCGCCGGGTTCGGTCAAAAGCTCTGGCCGATCGACAGGTAGATCTGCACCGCGGCGTCGCCGTTGCGCTTCTGCATGGGGAAGGCGACGTCCACGCGGAACGGCGCGAACCCGAGGTCATAGCGCAGGCCGAAGCCGACCCCGGTGGAGACCGCGTCCAGATCGAAGGTCTGCTGCGAGCCCAGCACGCCTGAATCGACGAACACCACCGCGCCGAACGCTCCGGTGAGCTTGCGGCGCAGTTCCACCGAGGTTTCCAGCAGGGAGATGCCGCCCTGCGGCGTGTTGTCGGGAAAGCGCGGGCCGACCCCCTGGTAGGCGTAGCCGCGCACCGAGCCGCCGCCCCCGGAATAGAAACGGCGTGAGGCCGGGATCGCGGGGATGCCGCCGTTGAGGATGTCGCCGATCCGCACCCGCCCGGCGACCACGGTGTCGGCGGCGGTGTCGAAGGGGACGTAGGCGCTGGCCTGGGCCTGGGCGCGGATATAGTTGATCGGTCCCGAACCGAAGGCGGCGCTGGGCTCGGCCCGCACCTCGAACCGCCAGCCCTTGGTCGGGTTGAGGATGTCGTTGGAATGGTCCAGCGACAGGGCGGTGGAGGCGATGATGCTGGTGAGCGGACGCTCCTTCTTGATCAGCACCCCGCCGATCGCCTGGGGCTCGGCGTCGCGGCTGGCGATCACCGACAGGCCGTAGCTGAAGAAGTCGTTGCGGCCGAAGCGCTGCTCCAGGTCCGCCCCGATGCGGGCGCCGGTTTCCAGATAGGCGTTGGTGTCGTCGCGGTAGACCGAGGTCGACAGCTTCAGGGTGCGCTGGGCGCTGCGCCAGTTGGGTAAGGACAGCTCGACACCGACCTGGCTGAGGATCTCCGCAGCCTGGAAGGTGAAGGCCAGGGTGTCGCCGCGGCCCATGCGATTGTAGTGGGTCCACTTGGATTCGAAGCCCGTGCCTTCCGCCGTGGAGTAGCTGGCGCCCAGCTCCAGGGTCGATTTGGGTCGGTCGACCAGGGTCACATCGACCGGGCGCTCGCCGTCGGCGTTGGGTTCGGGCGCCAGGGCGACGGTGATGGAGTCGAACACCACGGTGTCGCGCAGGCGCTTTTCCAGCTGGGCGACCTGATCCGGATCGTAGATGTCGCCGGCCTTCCACGGGGCCAGGGAATTGACCCAGGCGGCGTGGGTGCGCCCCTGGCTGTTGAGATGGATGCCGTCCATCTTCACCCGAGCGCCGGCGTCGATGCGGAAGGTCGGCTGCACGGTGCGCGGGATGTGATCGACGGTGACCTCGCGCGGCTGGGTCTTGGCGTCGGCATAGCCGCGCTTCTGCACCGCGGCCACGATCCGGCCCTCGGCCGACAGCACGTCCGCCGCGCGGCCTGGCGAGCCGATGGTAAGGCCGATGGCGGATTCCCCGGCCAGGCGCGCCAGCTGCACCGGCTGATCGCCGACCCAGCTGACCATCGGACTGGAGAAGGCGAAGGGCGCGCCCGGGGTGACACGCACCACCGACTGCGGCTGATCCCCGGCGCCGACATCGGGCTCGACCACGGCTTCGTAATAGCCTTCGGACCGCAGCACGCTGGCGACGTTAGTGGCTGCGTCGATCGCGCGGCGACGGGCTTCGAAGCGGCTCTGCGGTGGGTTCCTGTCGGTACCGAGGGCGCGCTCGATCTCTTGGCGCAGGCGCGAGTCCGCCATGCCCTGAATCTGGGCCTTCGGAACATCGGCCCACGCTGCACACGCCGCTGCCAAAACACCGGACGCCGCGCTCGCGGCCGCCGCCAAGCGGAGTGATTTCAAGCCATTGTCCTCGCCAGGGGCCCCGAGGTGGATTTAGCCTGATTGCACAGGCGCGTCACGACAGGCCAGGTAAGGTGGGACAAGATTAACCGCATCTGAACCGGGCGCACCCTGCTGGAAATTTGGGCAATCGCCCAAATATTGGGCAAGTTCAGGGCGAATGGGCGACGACCTGGAGCGGAACCAAAGAACGCCTGCCGTTTTGACGGCTGGCGCATGATTTGAAAATTGCCCAAGGTCCGAAAAGAGCACGGACTTTCAGAGAAGACGGTAAATATTTTGACGGCTCCCGCCAAACGCATCGATCCCGCTTCCGATCCGCAAGGCGCGGATACGCCCATGTATGACGAGATGTTCAAGACCGACGGATCGGTCCGTCCGGCCTACGCCTCGCTCAACGACCACATCTCCACCCTCTCGCCCGAGGAACTGGGCGACCGGCAGAAGACGCTGGAGCGCTCGTTCCTGCTGCAGGGGATCACCTTCACCGTCTACGGCGCCGAAAGCGCCACCGAGCGGATCATCCCCACCGACCTGTTCCCGCGCATCATCGACGCCAAGACCTGGTCGCGGATCGAGACCGGGCTGGAGCAGCGCCTGAAGGCGATGAATCTGTTCCTGGCCGACATCTACGGCCGCCAGACCATCATCAAGGACGGGGTCATCCCGCGCGACCTGATCCTGGGCGCGCCGTCCTACCGCCGCGAGATGATGGACCTGTATGTCCCGCACTCGGCCTACGCCAACGTCTGTGGCACCGACCTGGTGCGCAACGAGTTCGGCGACGTGATGGTGCTGGAGGACAATCTGCGGGTGCCGTCGGGCGTGTCCTACATGCTGGCCAACCGCGACGCTTCCAAGCGGACCTTCCCCGACGCGTTCGGCGCGGCCCGCGTACGGCCGATCGAGAATTATCCCGACCTGCTCCTGGCCACCCTCAAGAGCATGGCCTCCGAATGGCGCGCCACGCCCCAGGTCGTGGTGATGACCCCCGGCGTCTACAACTCCGCCTATTTCGAGCACGCCTATCTGGCGCGCCTGATGGGGGTGCCGCTGGTCGAAGGCCGCGACCTCGTGGTCCACGACAACATGGTCTACATGCGCACCGCGCTGGGCCTGCGCCGGGTGGACGTGATCTACCGCCGGGTGGACGACGACTTCATCGACCCCCTGACCTTCCGCCGCGACTCGTCCCTGGGCGTGGCCGGTTTGTTCAACGCCTATCGCGCCGGCTCGGTGGTGATCGCCAACGCTCCGGGCACCGGGGTCGCGGACGACAAGGCGGTATATGCCTACGTTCCCGATATCATCCGCTACTACCTGGACCAGGACGCGATCCTGCCCAATGTGAAGACGCACCTGTGCCGCGAGCCGGTGGCTCTGCAGCACACCCTGGCCAACCTCGACAAGCTGGTGGTCAAGGCGGTGGGGGCATCGGGCGGCTACGGCATGCTGATCGGGCCCCACGCCACGGTCGCCGAGCGGGCCGAGTTCGCCGAGCGGATCAAAGCCGACCCAGCCAACTACATCGCCCAGCCGACCCTGAAGCTGTCGACCGCGCCGTGCCTGATCGACGGCCATATCGAGTCGCGCCACGTCGACCTGCGGCCGTTCATCCTGTCCGGGGCCAAGACCGTGGTGACGCCGGGCGCCCTGACCCGGGTGGCGCTGACGCGCGGCTCGCTGGTGGTGAACTCCAGCCAGGGCGGCGGATCGAAGGATACCTGGGTGCTGTCCGACACCCCGGCGAAGATGCTCCGTCAACGGAGCAACCGGCATGATGCTCGCCCGGGTCGCCGACAGCCTGTACTGGATCGGCCGCTACATCGAACGCGCCGAGCACTTCTGCCGCCTTTCGGATGTGATGCTCAACGCCGCGGTGGACCGCACCGAGTCCGCGCGCCAGGCGGCCCGTATCGCCATCAGCGCGCTGGGCGAAGACGACGTCGACATGCAGAAGGTGATCGAGCGTCCGGCTGAGGTGGTCCGGGCGCTGGTGTTCGACCGCGACAACAACTCCTCGGTGGTCACCTCCCTGGCCCGCGCCCGCGAGAACGCCCGCCAGGTGCGCGACCAGATCACCACCGAAAGCTGGGAGCGGCTGAACCTGCTCTATCTGCGTGTCACCGGCCCCAACGCCGAAAGCGCGTTCGAGCAGGGTTCGTCGGTGTTCCTGCACGAGATCATCGCCGACCTGCACCTGTTCAAGGGCGCCTCGGACGCCACCATGAGCCACGGCGAGGGCTGGCGGTTCCTGCTGACAGGAGTCTATCTGGAGCGGGCCCAGCTGATCGCGCGTCTGCTGGACGTGTGCTTCGGCGACGCGGCGGGCGGCTATCTGCTCAACGACCACTACGCCCAGCTGAGCGTGCTGAGGATGGCCTGCGCGCTGGAGCCCTATCTGCGGGTCTACACCGCCGAGCTGCAGCCGCGCCTGCTGATGCAGTTCCTGCTGTTCGACGAGGAATTCCCGCGCACGATCCGGTTCTGCGCCGCGCGGGTGCAGGAGCATCTGATCCGCGCGGCCCGCTATGCCGAGGTGTCCGAGGGCGTCAGTCCGGAGCGCATCGCCGGGCGGCTCAGCGCGCGTCTGGAGTTCGCCGAGTTCGACGAGGTCGCCCAGATGGGCGCCTCGGCCTATCTCGCCACCATCGTGCAGGAATGCGCGCGCATCCACGAGGCGGTCTACGAGGCGTTCGTCGCCTATCCGCTCGAAAACCGACTACCGGCTTAAGGTCCTCAATGCTTCTCGAGATCCGCCACGTCACCGAATACCACTACGCCGGCTCCGTCTGCGAAAGCGTGATGGAGCTGTGGATGCAGCCGCAGAAAAGCGGCTCGCAGCGTCTGGTCTCGTTCGAGCTCGACCTGGAACCGCCCGCGCGCCTGTTCTCCTACGCCGACAGCTTCGGCAACGCAGTCTACCATTTCGATGTTCGGCAACCGCATAACTCCCTGCGCATCGAGGCCCGGTCGGCGGTGGAAACCAACCCCCGCGTCGACCTGCCGGAGGCCCTCGACATGGGCGAATGGCAGCGGCTGAAAAGCGAGTTCGTCATGGCCGACGGGTTCGAGTTCCTGAAGCCGCACGGCTATGCGATACGCACCCCCGCTCTGACCGAGTTCATCGCGCAGAAGAAGCTGGACGAGCTGAAAAAGTTCGATCCGCTGACCGCCGTGCGCAAGCTGAACCAGGCGCTGTACGAGAGCTTCGACTATGCCCCGGGCGCGACCGAGGCCGACAGTCCGATCGATCTGGCTCTGGAATCCGGCAGCGGCATCTGCCAGGACTTCAGCCACATCATGCTGGCCATCTGCCGCTCGTGGGGCATGCCAGCGCGTTATGTGTCCGGTTATCTGTTCACGGACTCATCGGAAGGCGACCGTTCGGACCCCGACGCCACCCACGCCTGGGTCGAGGTGTTCCTCCCGTCGTTGCGTTGGGTTGGGTTCGATCCGACCAACAACATGCTGGCGGGCGAGCGCCATGTTTCGGTGGCGATCGGCCGCGACTATGCCGACGTGCCGCCCTCGCGCGGGGTCTACAAGGGCGACGAGGACAGCCAGCTGGTGGTCGGGGTTTCGGTGCGTCAGGCCCGCTCGATCTCGGCCGATCCGGAGTTCATGCGCCTGCCCAAGCCGGTGTTCACCAACGACGCCCGCCGCCGCTCCGAACTGGCCCACCAGGAGCAGATCCACCAGCAGCAACAACAGCAGCAGTAGGCGCCCGCCTAGGTCTTCCTCGCCAGCGGGTGATTGTCCTGCACCACCTGCTTGAGCCGATCCTCGGCGACGTGGGTGTAGATCTGGGTGGTGGCGATGTCGGCGTGGCCGAGCAGGGTCTGCACGGCGCGCAGATCGGCGCCGCCTTCCAGCAGGTGGGTGGCGAAGGCGTGGCGAAGGACGTGGGGGCTGACCCGCGCCGGATCGATCCCCGCCACCATCGCCGCCTCGTCCAGAAGCTGGGCCATGCGCCGGGCGGTCAGCTTGCCGCCCGCGCCGCGCGAGGGGAACAGCCAGGGATTGTCCTTGCTCGGAGCATTCTTCACGGGCTTGGGCAGGAACTGCTCACGCACCGGCAGATAGGCTTTCACGGCCTGGCGCGCAGCGTCGTTCAGAGGCGCCAGGCGCTCCTTGCCGCCCTTGCCCTTGACGATCAGATAGGCCGGATCGCGAGCCAGGCTGCTGAGGGTCAGGGCCAGCAGTTCGGAGATGCGCAGGCCCGAGGCGTAGAGAATCTCGATCATGCAGGCCAGGCGCAGGCCCGAGTCGCCGTCGCGCGCGGCCGCCGCCGCGATCAGGCCCTCGACCTCGGCCCGCGACAGCACCTTGGGCAGGGAGCGGCCCTTCTTGGGCGCATCGACCCGGCGCGAGGGGTCGTCCTTGCGCCAGCCCTCGCCGAGCACGAAGCGGTAGAACTGGCGTACGCTGGCGCGCCGCCGGGCGGCGGTGGCTGGGGCGAGGCCGCGCGCGCCTATGTCTTGGAAGTAGGCCTCTATGTCCTCGTCGGCTGCGTCTGACAGGCTAAGGCCTTTGCCGGCCAGGAAACCGGAGGCGTCGGTCAAATCCTTGGCGTAGGCCATCAAGGTGTTGCGGGCCGCCGAACGCTCGACCGCCATCATCTCGAGAAAGGCGTCGGACCAGTCCGCGCCCTTGCCCTGATGGTCAGTTGCCACGCGGCTGCCGGCGGCGGACCGGCTTTTTGGGCGGCGGCGGAGGCGGCGGCGGAGGCGGGGGACGCAGTTCCAGCATGCCTTCCAGCGCATAGATGCGCGCATCGTCTTTGAAGCCGGCGCGGTTCAGGGCCCGCACGATCCGAGCCCGGTCGGCCACGGTCGGCCCTGCCGGACCGGCGTCGGCGGCCAGCCACAGGGCCAGCAGGGCGGCGTCGCCCTTGGCCCCGCCGGTGGCGGTGGCGTCCATCTCCAGCAGGCGGCCCTGGTTGGCAGTGGACCGGCCGATGTCGAAGGTGGCGAACACCGCGCGCACGCGGGCGTCGGCCGGAGCACCCGCTGCGGCGTAGAGCGCGGCGCCGCCCATGGCCTCGTTACCTCCGGCCTGGCCGGAGGAGACCAGTCGGTCGGAGATGTCGGGCGTCAGGCGGTTGTCGGCCAGGGCCAGGGCGGCGTCGCGGATCGCCGGATCGAGGGTGGAGGCGCGCGAGGTGTCGTTGACCGGCATGGCCACGCGAGTGGCGGCGGCAGCCTGGGCGCTGAGCGGCGCGGCGAGATCCTTGGCCACGATCGGCGGGATCGGGGCCCAGGCGTTGGCCATGGCCGGACCCATCTCCAACTGAAGGCGGCGCGACAGGGCGTATTCGATGCCGTTGCGCAGGGAGGCTTCTCCCGCCGGAGCGCCGGACACCGCCGCGCTCATCAGGCGCTTGTAGACGTCGTCCTTGGCCTGTTCGGCGGTCAGGTCGTAGGCCAGTTGGGCGCCGGCCTTGTCGCCCGCGCGCATCAGGCAGAACACCCGCAGCCGCCGGAAGTAGGGCTGGTCCTTGCCGACGTTGAGCATGTCGCCGATGGCGCAGGCCTCTTCCTCGCGGCCGAGCACGAGATCGGTTTCCGCCGCCACCTGAGCCAAGGCCGCGTTCTGGCGCAGCCCAGGGGTGTATTCGATCATGGCGCGGGCGCCGGGGGCGTCGCCGAGGGCCAGTACTGCGCCGATGCGCGCCGCGGCCAGGTCGGTGTCC
Organism: Caulobacteraceae bacterium; assembly: GCA_947475845.1. Taxonomy (GTDB): domain Bacteria; phylum Pseudomonadota; class Alphaproteobacteria; order Caulobacterales; family Caulobacteraceae; genus BOG-938. Next base: position 39,725 of record CANJMO010000005.1, read on the forward strand.
TCGCCCGCGCCCTCGGGGGCGGCGGCTCCGGTGGACATCAGACGGCGGGCGAAGGCCGCGGCGGCGGGGCTGAGCGGCTTTTGCGAGAGTTGCGGGATGACCAGCCGCGCCAGGCCGTCGGAGGTTCCGCGCCACAGATCGCCCGGCAGGCCGGTGTTGAAGGCTTCGGCGGAGAACAGGTCCGGCGCCTGCAGCGGCGCGGCCTGCACGGCGACCGGCGGCGGCGCGGTCAGCACCGGCGGCGGCGCGGGCGGCGGCGCGGTCGAAAGAGGCCCATCCACCGGCGGCAGGACCATCGGCGCAGGCGTCCCGGCAGGCGCAGGATCGGCCAGGGGCGGCAGAGCCAACTGAGCGGACGCGGGACCGCCCACGGCCAGGGCGCCAAACACAGCCAAGGAAACGGGCGCAAAGCCGAAACGGAGCGCGGACATCGGTTTCATTCTCTCTGCCATCAGCGCCACTTGGTGCTGATCCGGCCCATCGTGTAAAGATCGCGGCCCTTATGGAAAAGCCCGCAACGCCCGATCCGACCCAACACCCGGCGCTCCGCAGCCGGACCCTCGTGCTCGTGGGCATGATGGGCGCGGGCAAGTCGTCAGTGGGCAAACGCCTGGCGACGGCGCTGGACCTGCCGTTCCGCGACGCCGACGAGGAGATCGAGCGCGCCGCCGGCCGCACCATCAGCGAGATTTTCGCCCAGCGCGGCGAGGCCGAATTCCGCGAGGGCGAGCGGCGGGTGATCGCGCGGCTGCTCGATGAGGAGCCTCATGTGCTGGCCACGGGGGGCGGCGCCTTCATGAACCCGGAGACCCGCGCCCTGGTGGCCAAGAAAGCCATCTCGATCTGGCTGAAGGCCGATCCGGAGGTGCTGGCCAAGCGGGTGGGGCGCAAGGACACGCGGCCGCTGCTGCACGGCAAGGACCCGCGCCAGGTGCTGACCGAGCTTCTGGAGAAGCGCGAACCCAGCTACCGGCTGGCCGACCTGATCGTGGAAAGCGCCGACGCGCCGCACCAGGCCACGGTGGAAGTGATCATCGCGGCGCTGAAAGCGCGGCTGGAAGGGCAAGCATGAGCCGGACGATACGGGTGGGCCTCGGCGCCCGTTCCTACGACGTCGTTGTGGACCGCGACCTGATCGGCCGGGCCGGGACGCTGATCAAGCCGCTGCTGCCGCGCGGGCGCACGGCCGTGGTGTGCGACGAGACCGTGCGGCGCCTGCACGGCGCGCAGTTGGACGACGCCCTGAAGGCGGCCGGCGTCCAGGCGTCGTGGATCGTGATGCCGCCGGGTGAGCAGACCAAGAGCTGGGACGGGCTGGCCGAGGTGTCGAACCGGCTGCTGGCGTTGGGGCTGGACCGGGGCGACGTGGTCACGGCGTTCGGCGGCGGGGTGATCGGCGACCTGGCCGGGTTCGCCGCCTCGATCTACAAGCGCGGCATCGACTTCATCCAGATTCCGACGACCCTGCTGGCCCAGGTGGATTCCTCGGTCGGCGGCAAGACGGCGATCGACACCGCGCGCGGCAAGAACTTGATCGGCGCCTTCCACCAGCCGCTGCTGGTGCTGGCCGACCTTGGGGTGCTGGGCACCCTGTCCGACCGCGAAGTGCGCGCCGGCTACGCCGAGGTGATCAAATACGGCCTGCTGGGCGACTTCGAGTTCTTCGAATGGCTTGAAGCCAACGGCGGTCATGTGCTCCAGCAGCGGCCCGAGGCCCTGGCCCATGCGGTCGCCCGCTCGATCGAGATGAAGGCGCAGATCGTCGGGGCCGACGAGAAGGAAGCCGCCGCGCGGGCCCTGCTCAATCTCGGCCACACCTTCGGCCACGCCCTGGAATCGGAGACCGGCTACGGATCGGCCTTGCTGCACGGGGAAGGCGTGGCGGTGGGCTGCGCCCAGGCGTTCCGCTTCTCGGCCATGCTCGGCCACTGCACCGCGCAGGACGCCGCCCGCGCCGAAGCAGGCATCGCGGCGGCCGGTCTGCCGACCCGGATGCAGCAGGTGAAGGGCGCCCCCTTCCCTGCCGACCGGCTAATCATGCACATGGCTCAGGACAAGAAAGCGGAGGGCGGACGCCTGACCTTTGTATTGGCCAAGGGCATCGGCCAGGCTTTCGTGGCAAAAGGCGTGGACGCTGAGGCGGTTCGCGCGTTCCTTCTCTCCGAAGGCGCCACCGCCTAACTCACGGGGACTCACATCACCATGACCGCAGCTATGGTCATCTTCGGCATCATCCTGCTGGCCACGCTCGGGGTCTCGGCCCTGTTCTCGGCGGCCGAGACCGCCCTGACCCGCGCCAGCCGCGGCCGCATGCACCAGCTGGAGCGCGACGGCGACCCCGGCGCCAAGCGTGTCAACAAGCTGCTGGCCGATCAGGAGACCATGATCGGGGCGGTGCTGCTCGGCTACAATGCCATCAACATCCTGTCCTCGGCGGTGGCCACCGAGTTCATCACCAAGTCGATCCCCGGCGCCTGGGGCGTGGCGGTGGCGACCGTGGTCATGACCGTGCTGGTGCTGGTGTTCGCCGAGGTGCTGCCCAAGACCATCGCCATCGGCCGCGCCGACGACGTGGCCCGCGCCCTGTCCGGGCCGATGCTGCTGGTGGTGAAGATCTTCGGCCCGGTCATCTTCACCATCCAGTGGATCGTGCGCCAGATGCTGCGCCCGTTCGGCATCAACCTGGGCATGGAGACCGACGTCCTGGCCGCCCACGAGGAGATCCGCGGATCGGTGGAGTACCACCACTCCGAAGGCCTGGTGGAGAGCCGCGACCGGCAGATGCTGGGCGGGGTGCTGGACCTGGGCGACATGGACGTGTCGGAGGTGATGGTCCACCGCAAGAACATCGCCATGCTCGACGCCGACCTGCCGCCGCGCGAACTGGTGCGCCAGACGCTGGACGCCCCGCACACCCGCCTGCCGCTCTACCGCGACGACGCCGAGAACATCATCGGCATGCTGCACGCCAAGGACCTGCTGCGCGCCCTGGCCGCCGTGGACGGCAATATCGAGGCCCTGGACATCGCCGCCATCACCCGCGAGGCCTGGTTCATCCCCGACACCACCAACCTGAAGGACCAGCTCAACGCGTTCCTGAAGCGGCGCATGCATTTCGCGCTGGTGGTCGACGAATACGGCGCCCTGCAAGGCCTGGTGACCCTGGAGGACATCCTCGAGGAGATCGTCGGCGACATCGAGGACGAGTACGACTCCGCCCTGCAAGGCATCCGCCGCCAGCCCGACGGCTCGGTCAATGTCGACGGCACGGTGACCTTGCGCGACCTGAACCGGGCGATGGACTGGGATCTGCCGGACGAGGACGCGGTGACCGTGGCCGGGCTGGTGATCCACGAGGCCCAGACCATCCCCGATCCCGGCCAGACCTTCATCTTCCACCACCACCGCTTCCAGGTCCTGCGCCGCCAGCGCAACCAGATCACCGCCCTGCGGGTGTCGCAGCGGCTGGAGGAGGCGGAGGAGAGCGAGGGTTAGGCGCTAAGCCCTATCCAGCCGCCAAGTGTAGGCGGTCTCTTCGACGGCGACGCCGCCAACGCGGATGGTCTTCTTGGCGTGGCGCCAGCCGCCCAGGCGGGGATAGACGCCGAGGTTGGGGTTGTCCGACAGCACCCAGACGATCATCGATTCGTGGCCGTCGCCCGCTAGCTGATCGCGCGCCGCGCGGAACAGGCGGCGGCCGATGCCGCGTCCCTGAAACCCGTGCTGGACATAGAGCTCGTAGATTTCGCCGGGCACGCCGCCGCCGCCGTTGCGGGTAGGGCCGCAGCTGGCGTAGCCGACCACCTCGCCCGCGGTGGGTTCCACGGTGACGAAGTGGTGGACGCCGTGGGCGTGCATCATCCGGCTGCGCTGGCTTTCCTGCGAGTGGAGCCGCATGCGCGCCAGATAGGCCTTGGGCAGGATGCCGTCGTAGGTGAGGTTCCAGGTGTCGACCGCGACCCGCGCCATGCCCTCGATGTCGGCCCAGACGGCGGGGCGGACGATCACCCGCCGGGTCGGCGCTCTCACAGGGAAGACGAAGGAACGGCTCATGGTGTTCTTCTTATTGGCTCACGCCGCTTCACCCGGCGCCAGGGCCTTAAGGGACAACGCATGGACCGGCCCGGCAAGCTCTTCGGCCAGCGCCGTATAGACGCAGCGCTGGCGGGCGACGCGGCCCTGCCCCTCGAAAACGGCCGAGACGATCACCACATTGAAATGGCTCTCCCCGCCGGGCGTGGCGCCGGAATGTCCGGCATGGCGCGCGCTATCGTCGATTACTTCGAGCCGCTCGGGTTGAAAGGCGCTATTGAGTTTGTCGCGGATGGTTTGGGCGATTTGTCCCATACGGGCTATCTGTCACCTTCTGATTGCGGGGATGTCCCCCGCATACTTTACCGATGAGCAGTCCGTTTCAATACAAGCCTAAATTCGTCGATATCCGCGTCAGGCCGCCCAAGAAGGGCGAGGCCGAGGCGGAGCGAGATGTACACGCCCTGAAGCCGGGCGAGCGCGCCTGCGACCACTCCGGTTGCCGGGCGCCGGCAACCACGCGCGCCCCGAAATCGCGCGAGATGATGGATCAGCACTACTGGTTCTGTCAGCCGCACGCGGCCGAGTACAACCGCAGCTGGGACTTCTTCGCCGGCATGAACGAGACGCAGGTGGCCGAGGCCCAGGCGGCGCGCGCCCACGGCGACCGTCCGACCTGGCAGTTCAAGGCGTCGCGCTTCTCGCGCGAGGCGGCCTCGATGGCGGCCAAGCGCGGCGAGGGCATGGCCGATCCCCTGGGCGTTCTGGGCGCCAAGGCCAAGCGCAAGCGCGAGCAGGAGGCGGAGCCCCGCTATCTGGGCAAGCTGGAGCGCATGGCCCTGATCGAACTGGACCTGCACGAGAACGCCGACGGCCCCGCCATCCGCGCCCGCTACACCGAGCTGGTCAAGCGCTGCCACCCCGACGCCAACGGCGGCGACCGCAGCGCCGAGACCCGGCTGCAGAAGGTGATCAAGGCCTACAAGACCCTGCAGAAGGCCAAGCTGGTCTAGCGCTTTTCCCTCTGTCGCCGGAGGCTTCGCCGCCCTAGGGTCGCCAGGATGCGGAGGCGCCGATGATTGCCCGACTATCCGTTGCAGCGGTCCTGGCCGCCCTGGTCCTGAATCCGGGCCCGGCGCGGGCGCAGAACATCGTGGTCAATGTCGACGGGCCCTGCGTGATGGGCGTCGGCGGGCGCAATTCGCGCTGCGCCGGCACCGCCTATATCGCCTTTCCCGCCACCCAGCGGGTCGACTTCGTGGCGGTCACCATCGCCGGGGATTGGATCTTCTCCGGTCACAAGGACGACGCCGCCGAGGGCGGGCTCTACACCCTGGTGGTCGACGCCCTGACCGGCCCGCGCAAGGCCCGCGCGGCCGCCGAGGGCATGTGTTCGATGGACCTGGCCGACGACAAGGTGACGGTGCGCAGCATCGACTGCGTGGCGATTACCGAGGCCGACGGCCCGGTCCAACTGCGCGCCTCGGGCATGGTCACCCAGACCGTGGTCAGCCGGCGCGGTGACGACAGCGCCAAGGGCATCCGCTAACACCCGCCGGCCATAGAAAAAGGGCGGGCCGTTTGCACGGCCCGCCCCCTTCATGGCTGTCCCTCGCGCCTATTTGGCGGCGGGCTTTTCCTCGGCCTTTTCGTCGACCTTGATCGGCACGCCGAGCTGGCGGCCGTCGCGGTAGATGAACACCAGCACGCTGGTGCGGGCGGCCTTCTTGGCTGCGTCGACCGCGGCGATCACGTCCTGCGGGCTGGTGATGGCGCGGTCGCCCGCTCGGACCAGCACGTCGCCGCGCTTCAGACCCTTCTTGGCCGCATCGGTGCCGACAGCCACGTTCTCGACCACCGCGCCGCGGACGTCGGCGGACAGGCTGTAGCGGCGGCGGGCCGCCTCATCGAGCGGGCCCAGCGCCAGACCCATGGCGATCGGACGGGCCGCGGGCGCGGTTTCCGGCGTCGGGGCCCGGTCGTTCTGGCCCTGGCGCTGCGAGCGGGCCAGGTCGGCTTCGGACGGGCGCTGGCCCGACTTCACCACGATGGTCCTCTGGGCGCCGGCGCGCATCACCACCAGATTGAGGGTGTCGCCGGTATGGGAGGCGGCGACCTGACGGGTCAGGTCGGTGGAGTCCTTCACGGGCTTGCCGTTGACCGACAGGACAACGTCGCCCGGCATCACGCCAGCCTTCTCGGCGGGACCGCCGGGAACCAGTTCGGCGACCAGGGCGCCCTTCTTGCCGGGGATGCCGACGCTGTCGGCGATTTCCGGAGTTACGGCCTGGATCGTCGCGCCGAGATAGCCGCGGGTGATCTTGCCGCCCTGGATCAGCTGCGAGGTGATGGAATCGGCCACGTCGGCGGGGATGGCGAAGCCGATGCCGACCGAACCGCCCGAGGGCGAGAAGATCGCGGTGTTGACGCCGATCACCCGGCCGAACACGTCGAAGGTCGGGCCGCCGGAGTTACCGCGGTTGATGGGGGCGTCGATTTGAATGTAGTCGACGAGGGTCTCGCCGATGTTACGGCCATAGGCCGAGATGATGCCGGCCGTGGCGGTGCCACCCAGGCCGAAGGGGTTGCCGACGGCGATCACCCAGTCGCCCACGCGCGGGCGGGCCGAGTTCTCGAAGTTGACGTATGGGAAGTTCTTGCCCTCGACCTTGATCACGGCGAGGTCGGTGCCTTCGTCGCGGCCGACCACCTTGGCCACCAGCTCGCGCTCGTCCTTCATCACAACCTTGATGTCGGTGGCGTTCTCGACGACGTGGTTGTTGGTGACGATGTAGCCGTCGGCGGAGATGAAGAAGCCGGAGCCCGAGGCCATGGCCGAACCGGCGTCGTCGCCGCCGCCGCTGCCGCCGGGGGGCGGGCCGCCCTCATCGTCGTCGTCATTGCCTTGACCCTGGCCCTGACCGGGACCCGGACGGCCGCGGCCGAACGGGAAGTTGGGCAGGCCCGGGATGCCGCCGCGCGCCGAGCGCTCGACGCGCGAGGTCACGTTGATCGACACCACCGCCGGGGACACCCGGTCGAAGATGTCGGCGAAGGACAGAGGCGCGCCCGGAGGCGGCGCGAAGATCGCCGGTCCAGCGGTCTGGATCAGCTTGGGGCGGACGTTGTCCGCCGCGTTAGCCTGGGGAAAGCGCAGGCCGACTCCCGCAAGAGCCGCCGCCGCCACGCCCGCGCTCGCGATCGCGCCGACAATAAAACCCGTCTTGATTGGGGCCATCTGTATTCCGTCCTCGTTCCGGCGCGCGTGTCGTCCGCGCGGCCAACGTATTTAACCTAGGGGCGATGTGGTGAGTAAGCCAACGCTTTCAATGTTTGATTGCAACAGTGCTGTCGGCCTTCGTCGGGTTGTTATGCGGCGAAAGCATGTCTGCCGCGCCGAAGTCGATCGCATCCAGAGCGCGCTGCTCGTCGTCTGACAAGCCCTGATCATCGGCAATCGGACGGCGCGCCCGGGCCCGGGCCCGGGTCCACAGATAGCCGCCACCCGCGGCGATCAACAAGAAAGGCGTCAGCCACAGCACGGCGTTGCCGGGGCTGAAGGTCGGTTTCAGCAGGATGAACTCGCCGTAGCGGGCGACCAGGAAGTCGCGGATTTCGACGTCGGACTTGCCGGCCACGATCTGCGAACGGACGATCCGCCGCAAATCCCCGGCGATGTCGGCCTGGGAATCGTCGACCGACTCGTTCTGGCAGACGACGCAGCGAAGTTGCTGGAACAGATGGCGGGCGCGCAATTCCTGAGCCGGATTCTGCAGGCGCTCCAAGGGGTCGTCGGAAGACGCCCCCATGCACAGGACGCCGGCCATGACGGCGGCGGCCAGGGCGGCGCCGACCCGGCGATGGCGCGCCTGCCTCATTCGGCGGGCTCCAGGCCGGCGGTGCGGGCCGTGGCGGCGCGAGGCAGGGCGAAGCGCAGGCGGCGGTCGGACAGGGAGATCAGCCCGCCCAGCGCCATCAGGAACGGACCCAGCCAGATCATCCGCGCCCAGGGGTTCCAGTAGGCGCGCACCAGGTGGGCGATGTCGCCATTGGGCCGCGGACGCGGGTCGCTGAGCACGATGTAGAGGTCCGACAGGCCCTGCATGCAGATGGCCACCTGCGAGGTGGTCTGGCCGCCGCTGCCCGGATAGACGCGGCGTTCGGGCTGGCCCTCGCAGGCCGCCGCGCCGTTCTTGCTGGCGTGGATGATACCGCGCTCGGCGGTGTAGTTGGGACCGTCGACGGTGGACACCTTGTCCAGGGTCAGGACGTAGGCGCCGATGTTCATGCGCTCGCCGGCGACCAGGGCCTGGGCGTTCTCGGCCTTGAAGGCGGTCTCGAAGCAGGCGCCCATGATGAACACGCCCAGGCCGAGGTGGGCCAGGGTGGTGCCCCAGGCGCCGCGCGGCAGACCCTTGAGGCGGCGCAGGGATTCGGCGCCCGGGACCCGGCCGGCGCGCACGCGCTCGGCCAACTCGGCAAGAGAACCAGCCACCAGCCACATGCCCAGGGCGACGCCGGCGGAGGTCAGGCCCTTGCGCGGCTGCACCAGGATCATGACCAGCAGGCCCGCGACCACGGCCACGGCGGCGGCGGCCCACAGGCGCTGCAGGGCGCCCAGAGCATCGCCGCGCTTCCACGCCAGCAACGGCCCGAACGGCACCAGCAGCGCGGTGATGACCATCAGCGGCACGAAGGTCAGGGCGAAGAACTGGGGCCCGACCGAGATCGGCTCGTTGGTCACCGCCTGGCGGATCAAGGGATAGAGCGTGCCCAGCAGCACCGTGGCGGTGGCAGCGGACAGGAACAGGTTGTTGATGACCAGGGCGCCTTCGCGGCTGATCGGGGCGAACAGGCCGCCCCCTTTCAGCTGCGGCGCGCGCCAGGCGAACAGGATGAAGGCGGACCCGGCGGCCAGGCCGAGGCAGCCTAGCAGGATGGCGCCGCGGGTCGGATCGACGGCGAAGGCGTGGACCGAGGTCAGCACGCCCGAGCGCACCAGGAAGGCCCCAAGCATCGACAGGGAGAAGGCGCACAGGGCCAGGAACACGGTCCAGGCGGTCATGGCGCCGCGCTTCTCGGTGACGATGGCGGAGTGCAGCAGGGCGGCGGCGGCCAGCCACGGCATGAAGCTGGCGTTCTCGACAGGGTCCCAGAACCACCAGCCGCCCCAGCCGAGCTCGTAATAGGCCCAGAACGATCCGAGGGTGATGCCGACGGTAAGCACGCTCCAGGCGCCCAGCGCCCACGGACGGACCCATCGAGCCCACGCCGCGTCTACGCGGCCTTCAATGAGCGCCGCCATGGCGAAGGAATAGACCACCGACATGCCGACATAGCCGGAATAGAGGATGGGCGGATGGATCGCCTGCAGCGGGTCCTGCAGGATCGGGTTGAGCGAATTACCCTCCACCGGAGCCTGCAACACGCGCACGAACGGCGAGGAGGCGAACACGGCATAGGCCAGGAACAGCACGCCGAGCCCGCCCTGCACCGCCACGGTGGTGGCCTTGAGGTTGCGCGGCAGGTGGCGGCCGAACAGGATGATCAGCGCGCCGTAGCCGGTGAGGATCAGGTTCCACATCAGCATGGAGCCTTCGTGGCTGCCCCAGGTAGCGGCGACCTTGTAGAACATCGGCTGGGCGGTATGACTGTTCTCGGCCACGTTGAGCACCGAGAAGTCGGAGCGGATGAAGGCGCTCATCAGGCAGCCGAAGGCCAGGGCGGTCATTAGAAAGGCGCCGACGCCGGCCCCCTCCCCGCCGCCTTGCAGAACGGCCGAACGGCGCATGCGGCCGACAGCGGAAAGCGCGACCTGGGCCACCGACAGAGCCAGGGCCAGCATCAGGGCGAAAGAGCCGAGTTCAGCGATCATAGGGGAGCGGCGCCCGAGGGGGCGGCGGAGGCGACCGGCTTGCCGGGGGCGGCTGAGCCCTTCTGCCATTCGCCGGACTTCTTCAGCGAGTCGACCACTTCCTTGGGCATGTATTTCTCGTCGTGCTTGGCCAGCACTTCCTTGGCGACGAACACACCGTCGCGGTTGAACTCGCCCTGCGCCACCACCCCCTGGCCCTCGCGGAACAGGTCGGGCAGCTCGCCGCGGAAGCTGGTCTGGATCGAAGAGGCCTGGTCGGCGATGGAGAAGCGCACCTCGCCGTCCGACGCCTTGATCACGCTGCCGGGGGCCACCAGCCCGCCCAGGCGCACGACTTGTCCGGCCGGCACATGTTTGGTGTGGGCCTCAGTCGGGCCGTAGAAAAACACGATGGCGTTGCGGCTGGCGTTGAGGCTCAGGCCGACGGCCAGCGCCAGGATTGGCGCGGCGATGGCGACCACCAGCAAGCGGCGGCGGGCCTTCCGGGATTTGGGCAGAATGGGCATCGGCTCAGACTATTATGCTTTTGTGGCCAAATCGGCGCGTTTCGTTTCCTCGCGTGGACTCTACAGATGGGCCCCCACCGCCCCTTACGCTAGCGCGCCTACTGACCCCCGGCCATGGCGTTGTCGATGATCTTCAGGTCCGCCGGACGGTTCTTGAAGACCTTATGCGCCTCGTCCAGCGCCGTCTGCATCTTGTCGGCTTCGCCCAGCACCGCATAGGAGCGGATCAGGCGGGCCCAGCCGGCCGGATCGTCGGGCATATCCTTCAGCCGTTGCGCCAACTTGGCCACCATCGAGATGATGAAGGCGCGCTGCTCGGTTCCCTCGGCGGGGATGCCGCCGGCCTGGGCGTCGGGCGCCGGCGCGGCCTGGGCCTGCTGCTGCTCGGGCGAAGGCGTCGCGACCAGATGGCCGGCTTTTTCCGTCGCCGCGATCTCCATATCCAGGGTCTTGCGTTCCTCGCCCTCGGGCAGCTCGGCGAGCAGGGTGCGCCATTCGGCCAGACCGGCGGCGACCTCGCCCTTGGCGACCTTGGCCCGGCCCAGGTGATAACGGGCCGGCGCGTTGGAGGGATCGACGGCCAGGGCTTTGGTGAAGGCGTCGGTGGAGGCGGCGGTCTCCTGGCCCTGCGACTGCATCACCAGAAGCTGGCCGAGGTTGGTCCACAGTTCCGCCTGCTGCGGGGCCAGGCGGGTGGCCTTGCGCAGGGTCTCGGTGGCGGCGGGCAGGTTGCCGGCGACCGCCTGGGCCCTGGCCAGGAAGGCGAGCGGCTCGACGTCGGTGGGGCGCTGCTTGACGATGGTCTGCAGCACCGCGGCCATGCGCTGGGGGTCTAGCTGGCTGGGATCGGAGGCGACCCAGGCCTTCAGCCGCTCGGCGAAAGGCTGATCGGCCTCGCCGGGCTTGCCCAGATAGACGTACAGCCCGACCGCCAGCAGGGGCGCGATCAGCGCGCCGGCCAGCACGGCCATGCGCATGGGCCGCGAGACGGCGGGAGCGGGCGTCTCCACGGTGGTGGAGGTTTCGGCGGCGTGCAGCAGGCGTCGGGCGGCCTCGGCGCGGGCGACGCGCAGTTCGCCCTCGGCCAGCAGGCCGCGCTCGGCCAGGTCGTCGATCTCGTGCAGCTGGCGGCGGTAGATGCCCAGGGTCGGGTCCACGTCGGGACGCCGCGCCGCACCGGCGGCGCGTTGCAGGATCAGGGCCGCGGCAAGCACCGACAGCATCACGGCGGCGATCGAGAAGGTGATCATCGCAACGGCATTAGCGGAAAACCCCGGGCGCGGCGAGAGGCTTATGACGGGTCAACTCAACCAGCCGGATCGGCGGCTTAAGTTGGATTTTCTTCGCGCTATCGGCTTGCAGCCTACGTGAGCGTGAAACCTGCGCTCAAGCAGCCGCTAGGCGATAGCGCAATAAAAATGGCTCACGCCGCAGCGGCGCGGCGGCGGACGATCTTGGCGGCGTCCTGGTCCTGGGTCAGGCCCATGAATTCGGCCACCACCTCGAGGTAGGCATGGGCGACGGTGAGGTCCGGCGGTTCGTCGCTGTGCAGCATGTCGAGGATGTCCTCGAGATAGCTGTCGAGGCCGTGGGTGATCTCCTCGCAGACCTTGGCCCGCACCACGCCGTAGCCGCCCTGCGAGGCGCACACCCGGGTGCGGTCGAAAAACGCCAGACCGGCCATCGCACGGGCCACATGGCGCGCATCACGGCCGAGATCACCCGCAGGATGGTCCAGGGTTCGCGCAGGTGGGCCAGCAGGACTTCGATCAGGTAGGGGCCGCAGTCGTCGGAAATCCTGACCGCGTCCTTGTACATCAGGCGCACGGCGGCGGCGTGGTCGTTGTTCATGTTGCGGATCCACGCCGGCAGGCGATGGACCGCGCTGCGCGCCAGCGGGGTTACCGACAGATAGTGGGACAGCTGCAGGGCGGCCCCGGGGCGGAAATTGTCCAGATGCTCGATCACGGGGGCGAAGGCGGGATCGCCGCCCCGCAGGCCGGCGGCGGCGGCCAAGCGTGTCATCAGGCCTTGTTGTAGAGCCTGCGGCCTGAATAGGGCCTGAATGGGCTCGCCGGAGGATTGAGCGGCGCCATTCGGCTTACGGTCAAGGTTTTCGGCGCGGGGAATAGGGCCGTTCCTTGCGCCAGGCCTCGGCGAAGGCTTCCAGTTTCTCGTCCGGCTGGTCCGGCAACGCCACCATCAGCCGGGCCAGCAGGTCGCCGCGCTTGCCCGCGCCGTCGCCCAGGCCCCGGCCCTTCAGACGCAGGGTCTGGCCGGAGTTGGCGCCTCTGGGCACGGTCAGGGTGACCGGGCCGTCGGGGGTCGGCGCTTCGACCTTGCCGCCCAGGACCGCGTCCGGAATGCTGATCGGCACATCCATGACCAGATTGCCGCCTTCGCGTTTGAATACGGCGTGGGTGGCGATCTTCAGCTCGATCAGGGCGTCGCCGTGGCCGCCGCGGCTCTGGCCGCCCTGCCCCTTGAGCCGCAGCACCTGTCCTTCGGCGGCGTACTTGGGGATGGTCACGTCCAGGGTGCGCCCGTCGGAGAAGGCGATCCGCTTGCGCCCGCCCTGGACGGCCTCTTCTACGGCGACCTCGAGGGTGGCGCGCACGTCCTGGCCGCGCTGGGGGCCGCCAAACGGATCGCCGCCGCCGAAGCCACCACGCGCCTGACCTCGCCCGCCGCCGAACATCTGCGACAGGATATCGCCGAAATCGACATCCTCCTGTCCGCCGAAGCCGCCCGCGCTCTGGTAGGCGCCGCCGCCGGGCCCCGCGCCGGGGCCGGGACGAAAACCGCGCATGGTTTCGCGCCCGTCGGCGTCGATCTGGCCCGCGTCGAACTTCTTGCGCTTATCGGCGTCGCCGAGCACGTCGAACGCCGCGCTGATCTTCTTGAAGCGCTCCTCGGCGCCCTTGTTGCCGGGGTTCTGATCGGGATGGAATTGCTTGGCCAGCTTACGGAAGGCCTTGCGGATCTCGTCCGCGCTCGCCGACCGCGAGACACCCAGTTCCTGATACGGATCGCCAGCCAAGTCCAAGCCTTCAGATACAAAAGATGCGCGGTTCAGTTAGGCCGCCAGGCGCGATGCGCAAGACTCGCCATTCACACAGCATAGCGCATTGCGCCGCCGCAAGGTTCAGGGGGAATCAATCGTAAGCGGCGCCGGGGCCCCGGCGGGCATCATCGCCCGGATCCGGGTCATCAGCTCGTCCAGGGAGAAGGGCTTGGCGATCAGCTCCATGCCCTGCTCCAGGAAGCCCGACGCCTGGATGGTGTTTTCGGCATAGCCGGTCATCAGCAGCACCGGCAGGCCCGGCCGGGCCGCGCGGGCGGCGTCGGCCAGCTGACGCCCGTTCAGTCCCGGCAGTCCGACATCGGTGACCAGCAGATCGATCGCCTCGGACGAGAGCATCAATTCCAGACCGGAGAGGCCATCCCCCGCTTCCAGGACCCGATAGCCCAATTGCTGCAGCACCTCGGACACCAGCGAGCGGACCACAACTTCGTCTTCGACGAGAGCGACCGTCCCCCGGCCCGGAGAAACCAGGTCGGTATCGACGACCGGCGCCGACGCCGACGCCGCCTGGCCTATGTAACGCGGCAGGGTGATCAGAACGGTCGCTCCCTGCCCCACCGCGCTGACGATCTCGACGTCGCCCTCCGACTGGCGCGCGAAGCCGTAGATCATCGACAGGCCAAGGCCAGTGCCCTGGCCCAGGGGTTTGGTGGTGAAGAACGGGTCAAAGACGCGCTGCAGGGTTTCCGGATCCATGCCCACGCCCGTGTCGCTGACCGCGACCTGCACATAGTCGCCGGGAGGGATGCCGCGGGCCTGGGCGGCGGCGGGGCTCAGCGTAAGGTTGGCGGTCCTGATCCGCAGACGTCCGCCTTCGGGCATGGCGTCCCGCGCGTTGATGACGAGGTTGAGAATCGCGCTTTCCAATTGCGGCGCGTCGCACCGGGTCAGCCACAGGTCGCGTTCCAGCTCCAGATCCAGTTCGATACGCTCGCCCAGGGTCCGGCGCAGCAGATCCTCCATCGACGCGGCCAGGGGATTGATCTCGACGGGCTTGGGATCGAGGGGCTGACGGCGGGCGAAGGCCAGCAGGCGGTGGGTCAGGGCGGCGGCCCGGTTGGCGGAGGTCTGGGCGTCGTTGATCAGGCGTTCGACCCGATCGGCCTCGCCTCGCTTCAGCCGCAGCTGCAGCAGGTCGAGGCAGCCGATGATGCCCTGGAGGAGGTTGTTGAAGTCGTGGGCGACCGCCGCCTGCATAGGCGCAAGGTCATCGGGATGGATGCCGGCGAAAAACTCGGCGATCGGCGCGCCCGAGGCGGCGCGGATCGGGTCCACGCCGTAGAGCTTGGCGAAGCGTTCGTCGGCGACGACACGATCATTGGGAATATCCCAGTCCCAGGTGCCGATGCCGCGCCCGCCGCTGAGGGCCAGGTGCAGCCGCTCCTCGCTCAGGGACAGCCGGGCGGCGTTGAGCACCTGCTCGGTGGTTTCGGTGCAGACCACCAGCACGCCGCCAACGCCGCCCGGGGCGCCCTCGTCGTCGATCGGGCCGTAGCTGTAGGTCCAGTAGACGTCTTCGCGCACCCCGTTGCGGGTGATCGGCACCAGGGCGTTCTCGTGCCAGGTGGCCCCGCGGCCGGCCATGACCTGCTCGATCTGGGGCCCGATGATCGGCCAGATTTCGGCCCAGACCTCGATGGCGGGCTTGCCGAGCGAGCCGGGGTGGCGTTCGGGCCCAATCGATAGGCGATAGGCGCGTTATAGAGGCAGGCCCCGTCCGCGCCCCAGAAGATGTACATCTGGTGGCCGGTGTTGAGCATCAGCCGCACCGCGGTGCGCAGGCTCTGCGACCACTTCGCCGGGGACCCGACGCCGGACCGCGTCCAGTCATGCGCGCGCATCAGCGCGCCCATCTCGCCGCCGCCTTGCAGGAAGCTCAGGTCACTGAAGGTCGCGGCGGGCGGCATGTCCAAGCTCGGCAGTTTGTCAGGCGACCCTAGAAGGCCCGCCCGCCCCTGCATAGCCGCCTGCGCGCCTAGTCGTCGCTGCGATCGCGCAGCAGTTCGTAGTCGACATAGTCGATGGCGTCCTCGGGGTCGGCCAGTTCGGCTTCCGAGAAGGTCAGGCCGCGCACGCTGACGCCGGCCGCGTGGGTGCTTTCCGGATCGCCGGTGATCAGGGGATGCCATCGCGGCAAGGGCTTACCCTCATGCAGCCGGCGGTAGGCGCAGGAGGGGGGCATCCATTCCAGGCCATCGATATTGTGCGGCGTCAGCTTGATGCACTCGGGCACATGGACCTTGCGGTTGGAGTAGTCCGAGCAAGCGCAGGCCTGGCTGTCGAACAGGCGGCAGTGGACTTTGGTCGGGATGATCTCGCCGGTGTCCTCGTCCTCGAAGCGCACCAGGCAGCACAGGCCGCAGCCGTCGCACAGGCTCTCCCATTCGCCCGGAGACATCCGTTCGAGGGACTTGGTTTCCCAAAAAGGCCGAGTGTCCTTGTGCGCCATGCCCAAGGCTCCTAAACCCCAGGCCGCGCAACGCCTATCCTCCCCGCACCGAAAGTTCGATTTTCAATGGCCGCCGCCCGCGCCCCTATCCTCGCGCTGAAAGACGTGCGTCTGCACGACGGCCCCGTGATGCTGTTCGACGGCGTCGATCTGGCCATCGACGCGCGGGTCCGCGCCTGCCTCGTCGGCCGCAACGGCGCCGGCAAATCGACCCTGATGCGGATTCTGATCGGCGCTATCGACACCGACGGCGGCGACCGCCACGCACAACCCGGCATCCGCATTTCGGTGGTGCCGCAGGAGCCGGAGATCATCGGCGAGACCCTGCTCGACTACGCCATCGCCGGCGGCGCGGAAGCCTACAAAGCCGAGGCAAGCCTGGACGTTTTCGGCCTGGACCCGTCCAAGTCGGCCAAGGGACTGTCGGGCGGCGAGACCCGCCGCGCGGCCCTGGCGCGCGCCTTCGCCGAGGACGCCGACCTGCTGCTGCTGGACGAGCCGACCAACCACCTGGACATCCTGGCCATCGAGACCCTGGAAGAGGTGCTCAAGGAAAGCCGCTGCGCCGCCCTGATCGTGAGCCACGACCGGGCGTTCCTTGAACGGGTCACCCAGCGCTGCTTCTGGCTCGACAACCGCAAGGTCCGCCGGCTGGATAAGAGCTTCAGCCACTTCGACGAGTGGGCCGAGAAGGTGGTCGCCCAGGAAGCCGACGAGGCCCGCCGCCTCGACAAGCAGCTGCAGAAGGAAGAGCACTGGTTGCTGCGCGGCGTCACCGCCCGGCGGGCGCGCAACGAGGGCCGCCGGCGCAAGCTGATGGACCTGCGCGCCGAGAAGTCCGAGCGCATGCGCCAGACCCAGGGCTCGATCAGCATGGCGGTGGATTCCGGCGGCACATCGGGCAAGCGGGTAGTCGAGGCCGAGCATCTGTCCAAGGGCTTCGGCGACCGCATCCTACTCAACGACTTCTCGACCCGGATCGTGCGCGGCGACCGCGTCGCCATCGTCGGTCCCAACGGCGCGGGCAAGACCACTCTGCTCAAGGTGCTGCTGGGACAGATCGCGCCGGACTCCGGCACGGTGAAGCTGGGCACCAATCTGGAGATTTCCTACGTCGACCAGGCCCGCGCCGGGCTGAAGCCCGAGATGACCATGTGGGACGTACTGGCCCCCGCCGGCGGCGACCAGATCCTGGTCCACGGCCGACCGCGCCATGTGGCCGCCTACGCCAAGGATTTCCTGTTCAAGGAAAGCCAGCTGCGCCAGCCGGTCGAGAGCCTGTCCGGCGGCGAGCGCAACCGCCTGCTGCTGGCCGTGGCCCTGGCCTCGCCCGCCAATCTGATGGTGCTGGACGAGCCGACCAACGACCTGGACATGGACACCCTGGACCTTCTGGAGGAGGTGCTGGCCGACTACGAAGGCACCCTGCTGCTGGTCAGCCACGACCGCGACTTCATCGACCGCCTGGCCACCTCGACCATCGCCCTGAACGGCAAGGGTGGCGCGGTCGAGACACCCGGCGGCTGGCAGGATTTCACCCGCCAGAACCCGGGCTTCTTCGCCCCGGCGTTCGGCGCGGCCCACGACGCCATATCGCAGAAGAAGGCCGGGCCGGCGCGCGCGCCCATGGCCGCCCCGCCCCCGCCCGCCGGCAAGGCCAAGCTGACCTTCAAGGACACCCATCGGTTAGGTGAGCTTGAGACGCTCGTCCCGCGCCTGACCGAGACCATCCGTGAGTTGGAGGAACGCCTGGGCGATCCGAGTCTGTTCGCCCGCGACCAAGCCGGTTTCGACAAGCTGATGAAAGACCTCGACCGCAAGCGGATCGAGCTCGCCGCCGCCGAGGAAGACTGGCTGCGGCTTGAGGAAAAGCGGGAATCCCTGAGCTCTTGAGAGCTTGAACCGTAAGCCTGTGGATAACTTTCAAGCCACTAATTCTGCTGGATAATTTATCCCTTCAGAGGCCCATTGCACCGCTTGAGAACTGGTTGTGCACCGGATGAGTCACAGACCCTTTCGGCCGGCCGATTGCCAGGATCGAAAGCTGTGACACTCTCATCAACAGAGCCAAGGCGAACGCCCTGCTCCCCCCGGCGAAGACGGCGGCGAAAGCCAAGGTCGGAGCCGAAAAACCGAGGCGAAACACCAGCCCAGTCGGAGCCGAAAGGCGAAGAGGACGGCGGAAACGGACCCGGAGTTGAACGAGGCCATGTGAGCGCGGCGCCTTCGGGTGCAAGCGGGATGAGGCGGCGGCGGGGATCGGACACGGTCCAGTCGGAGGCGAGCTGCCCAGAACGCAAGTTCATGGAGGTTCGGCGAAGAGGACGACACGGCCGAACTGCTCGGTGACCCACCGCTTCGGCGAGGGCGATCCAGCGGCGCGGTGCGGGAACTGGAAGCTTCGTCCCTTCACGGGGACGTCCCTTAACCGGGACTGGCGAGAGGGAGCGGCTTGAAGCCGCAAACTGAAGGCCGCTTCCTCTCGCGGCTCGGTCAGAGCGCTACATAAGCAAGCTCACGACCCAGCCTGTTTCTCGTAAAAATGTTGATTCGGCCAGCACTTAGGCGTGCGCGGCCGTTTTTGCGCGTGGCGCCCGCCCCTCGCGGAGCGGGCCCGCGGTTCAGCCCTTCTTCTTGGCCGGCGGATCGTCCTTGGCGTCGGTTTCGGTCTTGAGGAAAGCGATGATGTCGGCGCGGTCCTGCGGCTGGGTCACCGGCGGCAGCACCATCTTTACGCCCGGCACCAGCGACGCCGGCTTCTGGATCCAGATGTTCAGCTTGTCCGGGGTCCAGACGATGCCGGAGGCCTTGAGCTTGTCGGAGTAGGCGAAACCCGTGCCGCGGCTGGTGGCGACGGTTCCGTAAGCGCCCCACAGAGCCGGGCCGACGCCGTTCTTGGCGCCCTTGTCGGGCAGGTGGCAGAGCTGGCAACGCTGCTTGAACAGCACCTGGCCATGAGCCGCATCGCCGGGGCCGCCCATCGCGGGATCGACAGCCTGGGCCTGAGCGGCGCCGGCGGACAGCAACAGCGCGGAAACGACGGCGTAAACCTTCAAGCCCATGGTCAATCCTTCGGTCGGCGATTTATCCAGGCGGACCATCAGGTCCGCTCGCGGTGAATGTCCAAAGCCGCCTAGACAAGTCAAGTCGAGAGACATGGCGAAGGTGTGACAACCGCCGGACTGATCGTCACAGCGCCGTCGTTGACGATTCAACGCCCGCCGTCTAACCGCTTCGCCAGACGCCGCCGCGTGTTGGCCGGCCACAAGATTTTGGAGAAAACGAGCATGAAGACCCGCGCCGCCGTCGCGTTTGAAGCCAAGAAGCCGCTTGAGATCGTTGAGCTTGACCTGGAAGGCCCCAAGGCGGGCGAGGTCCTGGTGGAGATCAAGGCCACCGGCGTCTGCCACACCGACGCCTACACCCTGGACGGCCTGGATAGCGAAGGCCTGTTCCCCTCGATCCTCGGCCATGAAGGCGCGGGCGTGGTGGTGGAAATCGGCGCCGGGGTCACCTCGCTGAAGGTCGGCGATCACGTGATCCCGCTCTACACGCCGGAATGCCGCCAGTGCAAAAGCTGCCTGTCGCGCAAGACCAACCTGTGCACCGCGATCCGCGCCACCCAGGGCAAGGGCCTGATGCCCGACGGCACCTCGCGCTTCAGCTACAAGGGCTCGCCCGTCTACCACTACATGGGCTGCTCGACCTTCTCCAACTACACCGTCCTGCCCGAGATCGCCCTGGCCAAGATCCGCACCGACGCCCCCTTCGACAAGGCCTGCTACATCGGCTGCGGCGTCACCACCGGCGTCGGCGCCGTGGTCAACACCGCCCACGTCGAACCCGGCGCCAACGCCGTCGTGTTCGGCCTCGGCGGCATCGGCCTCAACGTGATCCAAGGCCTGAAGATGGTCGGAGCCGACAAGATCATCGGCGTCGACATCAACGACAGCAAAGAGGAATGGGGCCGCCGCTTCGGCATGACCCACTTCGTCAATCCGAAGAAGATCGACGGCGGCGACGTGGTCGCGGCCCTGGTCGCCCTCACCGACGGCGGCGCCGACTACACCTTCGACTGCACCGGCAACACCACCGTCATGCGTCAGGCCCTCGAAGCCTGCCACCGCGGCTGGGGCCAATCGATCATCATTGGCGTGGCCGAGGCCGGCAAGGAAATCGCCACCCGCCCGTTCCAGCTGGTCACCGGACGCGTCTGGAAAGGCTCCGCCTTCGGCGGCGCCCGAGGACGCACCGACACCCCGCGCATCGTCGACTGGTACATGGACGGCAAGATCCAGATCGACCCCATGATCACCCATACCCTCCCGCTGGAGCGTATCAACGAAGCGTTCGACCTCATGCATGCGGGCGAGAGCATTCGTTCCGTCGTCGTGTTCTAGGCTTCTAGAGAGGAAACTAGAAAATGTTCAATTTTTTCAAGAAGAAGGCTAAGCCCATGGCAGTTTCGATCCACCCGTCCGTCGATGGCGGCGTCAAGCAAGGCTCCTCGAGCTTCACCGGCGGCACCCTCGTCTGCAAGTGCAAGGACAAGCCCGTTAAGGTGGCTATCTCCAGCCAGGTCCTGCACAACCACGCCTGCGGCTGCTCCAAGTGCTGGAAGCCGGACGGCGCCAAGTTCTCCGTCGTCGCGGTCGTCCCGTCCGACAAGGTGTCCGTGACCGAAAACGGCGACAAGCTCGCCGTCGTCGACAAGAGCGCCCTGATCCAACGCTACGCCTGCAAGGTCTGCGGCGTTCACCTGCACGGCCCCGTCGAAAAGCCGGCTCACCCCTTCACCGGCCTGTCCTTCATCCACCCGGAACTGTTCACCGAAGCCGGCGCCGACGGCCCGACCTTCGCCGCTTTCGTCTCGTCGATCATCGAAGTCGGCGCGGCCAAGCCGGAAGAAATGGACGGCGTCCGCGCCCGTCTGAACGAATTGAAGCTGCCGCCGTACGACTGCCTGTCGCCCGGCCTGATGGACTACATCGCGACCTTCATCGCCAAGGCCAACGGCGTCCTGCCGGCTTAAGCCTAAGTACACACGACAAGATCGGGCCCGCGGACAACTCGTCCGCGGGCCTTTTCTTTTGCCCACGCAACGCCGCGAAGCTATGTCTTGAGGGCTCAACAAGAAGTCCGCTGGGAGCCGCCGATGAAGATGTCCGACCTGAAGTGGTGGCACTGGACCGTGGCCACCGTGGTCATCGCCGCCGCCGTGCGCGTGGCCACCGGCGGGCCCCTGCCCTTTATCGGCCTGCTGCTGACCAAGCCCGCCGCCCCCGCCGCCCCGGCCCTGCCGCGCCCGCACCACAAGGCGCTCGACGGCCCCTCGATCCGCGACGCGGTGCAGTCTCCGAGCATCGTGGTCGAACACGCCCAGCCCGAGCTGAACCGCCTGACCCTGGAGGCCAGCGTCAACAATCCCGGCGAGCCGGTGGCCCTGGTCGACCAGAGCGCCGTCCTGATCCGCGAGATCGCCCGCGCCCTCCAGGCCGGCGTCGCCGAGGACTCCGATGCGGTGATGAAGGTCCATGTGCTGGTGGCCACGCAAGGCACTGACCGCACCGGAAACCACCAGGCCCACCTGCCGCTTTACGCTCTGACGTTCGACTCCCCCGACCTGTTCAAGCTGAAGCCCGACCAGGCCAAGCTGGCCACGGTCCTGGGCCTGGCCAAGACCGTCGTGTTCAACGGTGCCGACGCCCACGACGCCATGCGCAAGTGGTGCGCGGTCCCCGCCAACGTGGCCGAAGCCAAGGCCCTCTGCCACATCTCGGATACGTCGAAGGGCGTCTAGCGCCCCACTCGCGCGGGACGCCGCTACCTACTTTTTGCTGAGCTCGGCGTAGAGCGCGTCGACCCGCTCCGGCGGGGCCCAGAACTGGCCGCCGATCTTCCAGCCGAGGTCGTCGGTCTTCAGCGACTCGATCAGCTTGTCCTTGGGCGTCCCCGCCGCGATCAGCGCCTGGATGCGCGAGATCAGCTGGTCGATCTTGCCCTTGTATTCGCGCACCTCGGCCTTGCTCAGCGGCTTACCGCCGTGGCCGGGGAAGGCGACGTCCCAGTTCAGCTTCAGCGCCTGCGCCAGGGAGTCCTGGAAGCCCAGCAGCGAGCCGCCGCCGTTGCCGGCGTCGTAGTTGGGCACGGTGGGGTCTTCCACCAGCAGGTCGCCGAACGCGATGGCGCGCTCTTGCGGGAAGTAGACGATGGTGTCGGCCCCGGTGTGCCCGCCGCCGAAGTGATAGAGCTGCACCTTCGAATGATAGATCCGCACCGGCAGGCGGCGGCGGTACAGCGTGGTCGGCGCGAACGGCGTGTGTGGCGCCAGGCGCGTCGTATATTTCTCCAGGATCTTGGGCATCGTCTCCTGGCCGATCACCTTGGCCCCGGCCGCCAGGAACTTCTCGTTGTTGCCGGTGTGGTCGGCGTGGTGGTGGGTGTCGATCACCACCCGCACCTTCTTGTCGGTGACCGACCCGATCAGCATCATCAGGTCGCCGTAGTCCTTGTCGTTGAGGTTCTTGGTGTCGACCAGGAGCGCGCCCGACTTGGTGGTCAAGAGCTCCGAATTGCCGCCGCCGCCGACGATGAAATAGAGGTTCGGCTTGATCTTGGTGATGGTCATCGGCGGCGGCGGCGCGCGCGGCGCGGCGGGGGCGGGGGCCGGAGCCGGAGCCGGAGCGGCCTCGGGGGCCTGGGCGAATGCGGGAGCGGCGATCAGGGCGCTGGCCAGCAGGGCCGCCAAAGACGTCTTCATGTTTCCTCCGCTCGCCCGTACCGATGACGCCGGCCGGCCGCTTTCATTGACAACGCAACACTACAGCCGCGCACGTTTGGGTCAACGCTTGCCCTGTGCGGCGAGGCGAAAGCCCGTCTAATCTACGTCCAACGATCCAGCGGGGAGGAACGGAATAGCTGACTGGCCCGATCGGCGGATTCTCGAGCTGCTCGGCATCGCCCTGCCGATCGTCCAGACGCCGATGTCCGGGTTCAGTACGGTCGAAATGGCGGTCGCCGTCAGCGCCGCCGGCGGCCTCGGCTCCCTGGCCTGCGCCCAGCTCACGCTCGATCAGGCCGACGAGGCGATCGGAGCCTTCCGCGTCGCCGCCGCCGGCCCGCTCAACCTCAACTTCTTCTGCCATGTCCCGGCTGCGCCCAACCCCGCCGCCATGGCCGCCTGGCATGCCGCCTTGCGTCCCTATTATCTGGAGTTCGGCCTCGATCCCGACGCCCCGCCGCCGACCGCCAACCGCATCCCCTTCGACGAGACGTTCTGCGCCCTGGTGGAGCAGCGCCGGCCCGAGGTGGTCAGCTTCCATTTCGGCCTGCCGCCTCAGGAGCTGTTGGCGCGGGTCAAAGGGGCGGGCGCCAAGGTGCTGTCCTCCGCCACCACCGTCGCCGAGGCGGTCTGGCTCGAGGCTCACGGCGCCGACGCCGTCATCGCCATGGGCTACGAGGCCGGCGGCCATCGCGGCAGCTTCCTGACCAGCGACATGACGGCCCAGCCCGGAACCTTCGCCCTCGTGCCGCAAGTGGCCGACGCGGTGTCGATTCCGGTGATCGCGGCGGGCGGCATTGCCGACGGGCGCGGCGTGGCGGCGGCCATGATCCTCGGCGCCTCGGCCGCGCAGCTCGGCACCGCCTATCTGTTCTGTCCCGAAGCCAAGCTGAGCGCCCCGCACCGCGCGGCTCTCGCGGCGGCGGCGGACGACAACACTCAGATCACCAACCTGTTCACCGGCCGCCCGGCGCGCGGGGTGATCAACCGCATCATGCGCGAAGCCGGACCGCTCAGCCCCCTGGCGCCCGCCTTCCCGACAGCGGGCGGGCCGCTCTTGCCGCTGAAGACCAGGGCGGAAGCCGATGGCTCAGGCGATTTCTCCAGCCTCTGGTCCGGCCAGGCCGCGCGCCTGTCGCCGCACCTGCCGGCGGGGGAACTGACCCGCAAGCTGGCGGCGGATGCGCTCGCCTTGCTCTAGTTCTTGATCGGAGCCTTGATCGCCGGCGCGTCTTCCCAGCCGCCGCCCAGCGTCTTGAACACGGTGATCTGGTTGCTGACCAGGGCGCCGTCGGACGCCGCCAGGTCGGTCTGCGCCTGGACCAGGGTCCGTTCGCTATCGAGCACCTCCAGGAAGCTCGAGCCGCCCGCTTCGAAACGGATCTGCGCCAGCCGCTGGGCCTCCGACGCCTGATCGCGCGCCACCGCCAGGGCGGCGTTGCGGTCCAGCTCGCCGCCATAGGCGGCCAGGGCCTGCTCGGTCTCCTTCAGCGCGTTCAGCACCGTGCCGTTGAACCCGGCCAGGGCGCCCGACGCCTGGGCCTCCGCCGCCTTGATCTGGGCCTGGGCCACCAGGGTGTTGGGGAAGCTCCAGCTGATCAGCGGGCCGAGGCCGAACGCCTGGTTCTGATACTGGCCGAGGCCGTTCAGGGTGGTCGATGAAGCGCTGAGCCCCGCGCCGAGACTGACGGTCGGGAACAGGTTGGCGGTGGCCACGCCGATCCGCGCGGTGGCGGCGGCCAGGTTGCGTTCGGCCTGGGCCACGTCGGGCCGGCGGCGCAGCAGTTGCGTCCCGTCGCCCACCGGGATCGGCTGTTTCAGCAGCGGCGGCGTGCGGCAGGCGTCGGCTTGGGCCGACAGGGTCTCCGGCGTGCGCCCGGTCAGCACCGCCAGCTGGTACAGGGACGACAGCCGCTGGCTTTCCACACGCGGGACGAGCGCCTTGGCCTGGGCCAGCAAGGTCGCCTGACGGGCCACGTCGAAGTCCGACAGGCCCCCGGCGTCGTGCTGGCGCACGGTGATGTCGTAGCCCTGCTGCACCAGATCGACCGAGCGGCGGGCCACGGCGACCTGCTCGCCGAAGGCGCAGGCGTTGGCGTAGGCGCGGGTGGTCTCCGCCGCCACGGTCACCCGCACAAAGTCCTGGGTCGCGGCCAGGGCGGCGGCGTTGGCCCGGGCGGATTCGATGGAGCGGCGGACCCGGCCGAGCAGGTCGACCTCGTAGGAGACATCGAGCCCGGCGCTATAGGCCCATTGGTTGGTCGCGCGCACGCCCTTGGCGGTAGCGGCGGCGTTGGCCGAGGCGGTGCGGCCGAAGGTGTCGCCGGCGCTGAGGCGTGTGGAGGGGAACAGCCCAGCCTGCGCCTGATCCAGGAACGCCCGCGCCTGGGCCAGGTTGGCGGCGGCTGCCTGCAGGTCGGTGTTCTCGCTCAAGGCCTGCTGCACCAGCGCGTCCAGCACTGGGTCGTTGTACAGCCGCCACCACTGGTTCGGCGCGGCTGCGGGCGCGGCGATCATGGGAGTCGCGGCGACGAAGGCCGGCGGACCGGCCCGCGTCGGCGCTTCATAGTTGGGGCCGACGGCGCAGCCGACGAGGCCGGCGGACGTCAGCAGCAGGGCGAGGGCGCGCTTCATTCCCCGGCCTCCAGACCGGCCGCGTGCGGCGCCCCGCCGGTGGTCGGAACCTCGGGCGGCGGCCGCTTGGCCTTGGGCAGCTTGTCGGACAGCGAGCGGCACAGGACGTAGAACACCGGGGTGAAGATCAGGCTGAACACCGTCACCCCGATCATGCCGAAGAACACCGCCGTCCCCAGGGCCGAGCGCATCTCCGCCCCCGCCCCCGATGCGAACGCCAGGGGCGCCACGCCGAGGATGAAAGCGAACGAGGTCATCAGGATCGGCCGCAGGCGGGTGCGCGCCGCCTCGATGGCGGCTTCCCAGCGGCCCAGCCCGCGCTCCATCTCGCCCTGGCGCGCGAACTCGACGATCAGGATGGCGTTCTTGGCCGCCAGGCCGATCAGTACGATCAGACCGATCTGGGTCAGGATATTGTTGTCGCCGCCGCGCAGGTTCACCCCCGTCACCGCGCCCAATAGGCACAGCGGCACGATCAGGATCACAGCCAGCGGCAGGGTAACGCTCTCATACAGCGCCGCCAGCAGCAGGAACACGAACACCACCGCCAGCACGAACACCGCTACGCTGGAGCCGCCGGCCAGCTGCTGCTGATAGGCCAGTTCGGTCCACTCCCAGCCGAAGCCCTGCGGCAGCACGCGGTTGGCGGTCTGCTCCATGGCGGCCAGCGCCTCACCTGACGACTTGCCCGCACCCGGGTCGCCCTGGATCTCGGCGGCGGGATAGAGGTTATAGCGCAGCACCCGATAGGGCCCGAGCGTGCGGTGGACGTTGACCACCGAGCCCAGCGGCACCATCGCCCCGCTCTTGGACCGGGTCTGCAGTTGCGCGATCGCCGCCTCGTCCTGGCGGTAGGGCCCGTCCGCCTGCGCCTGCACCTGGAAGGTGTGGCCGACGAAGTTGAAGTCGCTGGTGTAGGTCGAGCCCAGATAGGTCTGCAGGGTCGAGAACACATTGCTGTCGGGCACGCCCAGGAACTCGGCCTTGTCGCGGTCGATGTCGGCGAACACCCGCGGCGTGCGGTTGTTGAAGGTGACGAAGGCGTTGGACACCGCCCCGGTCTTGATCGCCTCGGCGGCGACCGCCTTGGCCGCCTGCTCCAGCGCCACCAGGCCGCGGCCGTCGCGGTCCTCGATGATCATCTTGAACCCGCCGGCGCTACCGACGCCGCGCACCGACGGCTGTTGCAGCACGCGGATCTCGGCCCCGGGGATGCTCTTGGCGGTGCGCTTGCGCACGTCGGCCATGATGCTGGCCAGGTCCATGCCCTTCTTGCCGACCCGCTTGTCGAAGGGCTCCTCGACGGCGAACACCTGGATCGAGTTAGAGGCCAGCGAATTGCTGGTCGCGTCCGCCCCCACCACCAGCACGGCGGCCAGCACCCCGGGGGTCTCGTTTAGGTCCTTGCGCAGCTGCTTGGCCACCTCTTCGGTGCGTTGCAGCGACGAGGCCGGCGGCAGGGTCGCCGAGACGATGAAGTTGCCCTGGTCGGAGGCCGGGATGAACCCGCCCGGCGTCGCGTTCAGTCGCCAGGCGGTCAGCGCCAGCAGCACCACATAGGCGATCACCATCAGACCGCGGGCGCTGAGCAACTTGCGCGTCAGGCCGGCGTAGTCGTCGCTCAGCTTGTCGAACCTGCGGTTGAAGGTCAGGCTGAAGTTGTGCATCGCCCGAGCCATCGGCTTGCGCGGCGCGTCTTGCCCGTCGTGCGGCTTCAGCAGCAGGGCCGCGACGGCGGGCGATAGAGTCAGGGATACGACCAGCGAGAAGATCGTCGCCGTGGCGATGGTCAGGGCGAACTGGCGGTAGAACTGCCCGGCGATCCCGGTCACGAACGCCGCCGGCACGAACACCGAAGCCAGCACCAGCGCGATGGCCATCAGCGCCCCGCCGACCTCGTCCATGGTCTGGTGCGCCGCTTCCAGCGGGCTCATGCCCTGACGCAGGTGGCGCTCGATGTTCTCGACCACGACGATGGCGTCGTCGACCACGATGCCGATCGCCAGCACCAGGCCGAACAGGGTCAGGTTGTTGATCGAGAAATCGAACAGCTTGAGCACCGCCACCGTGCCGATCAGCGAGATCGGGATGGCCAGGATCGGGATCACAGCGGCGCGCCAGCTCTGCAGGAACACCACGATCACCAGCACCACCAGCAACAGGGCGATGCCGAGCGTCTTCTGCACCTCCTCGACCGAGGCGCGGATATATTCGGTGGGGTTGTAGATGATCTTGTAGCCGACGCCCGGCGGGAACTCGCGCTCCATGTCGTGCATCGTCCTGACGATGATGTCGGCGGTCTGCAGCGCATTGGTGCCGGGCAGCTGCAGGACGCCGACGTTGACCGCCGGAATCTCGTTCATATAGGCGCTGGAGGTGTAGTCCTGCGCGCCCATCTCGACCCGGGCGATGTCGCTGACCCGGGTGATCCGACCGGCGTCGTCGCGTTTGATGATGATGTCGGCGAACTGCTGCGGCGTCGACAGCCGCCCCAGCGCCTGCACGTTCAGCTGATAGGCGGTGTTACCCCCCGGCGCGAACGGCGGTCCGCCGACGGTGCCGGCCGCCACCTGCACGTTGTGGCTGGCGATGGCCTGGGTGATCTCCTGGGCCGTCAGATTGCGCGCCGCCGCCCGGTCCGGATCGATCCAGATGCGCATGGCGTAGTCGCGTGCGCCGCGCAGGTTGAGGTCGCCGACCCCCTCGATACGCAGCAGCCGGTCGCGGATCTGCAGCGCCGCGTAGTTGGCCACATAGGGATAGTCCTTGGTCCCGTCCGGCGAATAGACCTGGATCGCCAGCAGGAAGTCGGGCGAAGCCTTGCGCACGGTGACGCCGGTGTCGCGCACCGCCTGCGGCAGGCGCGGGGTGGCCACGGCCACGCGGTTCTGCACCAGCACCTGCGCCTTATCCAGGTCGGCGCCGAGCTTGAACGTCACGGTGATCTGCAGGCGGCCATCGCCGGTGCCCTGGGACGACATGTAGAGCATGTCCTCCACGCCGTTGATCTGCTGCTCGATCGGCGTGGCCACGGTCTCGGCCACGGTCTCGGCCGAGGCCCCCGGATAGACCGCGCTGACCACCACCGTCGGCGGCGCAACCTGCGGATACTGGGCGGTAGGCAGGGTCGGGTAGGCGATGATCCCCATGATGGTGATCAGGATCGAGATCACCGCCGCGAACACCGGCCGGTCGATGAAGAAGTGGGCGATTTTCACGCGGCTCGCCTAGCGCACGTTGGCGACGGTGGCGGTGACCGCGGGCGGCGGTTCGGAGGCCATGCCGTTCTCGGCGGGCTTCACCGGCTTCAGCACGATCTTGCCCTCGACGCCCTTGGCCTTCACCCCCGGACGCACCCGCTGCAGGCCGTCGATGATCACCTTGTCGGTGGCCTTCAGCCCGGTCTTGATCACCCGCAGGCCGTCGACCTCGGGGCCGGGATCGACCGCCACCTGCTTGACCATGCCGTCGTCGCCCAGGACGTAGACGATCTGGTCGGTCTGGTCGGCCAGCACCGCCTGGTCGGGCACCAGGAACGCCTTATAGGGCGCCGAGCCCAGCAGCCGCAGGTGGCCGAACATGCCCGGCGTCAGGAAGTTGTTGGGGTTGTCCACCACCGCCCGGCCGCGGATCGTGCCGGCCTGGGTGTTCATGGCGTTGTCGACGAAGTCCATCCGCCCGCGCCAGCGGAAATCGGCCTCGTCCTGCAGGCGGATCAGCACCGGGTTCTGGGTGTCGCGGGACGACTTGCGCGAGCCGCCGCGGTTGTCGCGCTGGTACTTCAGATACAGGGCCTCGGAACCGTCGAAGGCGAAGCGGATCGGATTGACGCTGACGATGGTGGTCAGGACGGTGTTGTCGGCGTTGACCAGGTTGCCGACGGCGATGCGGCGGTCCGACACCCGGCCGGACAGGGGCGCGGTCACCCGGGTGAAGCCGACGTTCAGCTGGGCGGCGCGCACCGTCGCCTGGGTCGCGGCCAGGTCGGCGGCGGCCTGGCGCTGGGCGGCCTGGCGGTTGTCGAATTCCTGCTGGCTGATGGCCCGCGCGGTCAGCAGCACCTGCCCCCGGTCCAGGGCGATCTTGGCGTTGGTCGCCGCCGCCTCGGCCCGGGTCTCCTGCGCCTTGGCCTGGTCCAGCGTCGCCTGATACGGGCGCGAGTCGATCGTGAACAGCAGCTGGCCCTTCTTGACCACCTCGCCGTCCTTGAAGCCGATGCTCTGCAGATAGCCCGAAACCCGCGGCCGGATGTCGATCTGGTCCACCGCCTCGAAGCGCCCGACGAAGTCGTCCCAGTCGGTGACTTCCTTCTGCATCGGAAGCGAGACCGTCACCGTCGGCGTCGGCGGCTCGGGCTTGTCCTTCTTGCCGCACGCGGCCGCGCTCAGGCCGAGCATCATCAGGAACGCGACACGGGCGGGTCGGAAGGTCATCGGAGCCTAAACCTGTCTGCGGATGCGCCGGACGTCGCCAGCGATAATCGCACGAGTTGCGGTATCAACCATTGCCGGTTCCGCGCGCCCCTCGTCAACGGACAAATCCGACATGCGCCGGATTAATTGGGGCTTTTGTAGCCGGCCTGAAAAATCGCCACAGTCCTTGTGACGAATTTATCGCTTCTAAGCGTCACCGTAATACAGGCAATGGGTTCAGAGAAAATTATTGGGCCAGATCATCGTCCGCCACATGTGCGCGGAGGGCGAACCGTCGAAGCCCAGGCCCTCCTCCGGCTGGCGGAAATGGCGGCCGATGACGTCGGTGAACGCCTCGGGATCCAGGGGCGTGGCGGTGTCGAAGAAGTAGATGTCGTACAGCGTCACCAGCCGCGCGCTCATGTACCAGCGGTGCGCCCGCGCCTCCTCCGCCTCGCGCCGGATGTACTCGGGCGGGACGTAATCGGGCCCGAAGAAGCGGTCGTAGCTGGCCGGATAGGCGTAGCCCACGCTCTCGTCGGCGAAGTAGCGCAGGGCCTGGTGCCTCTGCACCGCCCACGCCACCTCCTCGTCGACATAGGGCGCCACGATCTGCGCGCCCCAGTAGCCGTGGTCCGGCCGCACCAGGCAGCCGTTGGAGATGTCGTGTAGCAGGCACGCCAGCACCACCTTCTCCTCGTGCCCGTCATCCATAGCATGCTTGGCGCTGGTCAGCAGGTGGCGGAAGGTGATGTCGCCGAAGCGCAGCTTGAAGAAGTCCATCAGGGTCGGCTTGGCCGGCATCCGCGGCAGGGCCGGGTTGTCGCCCATCATCATCACCGCGCTCGGCGACAGCGAGGCCAGCTGCTCCGGCTCGGGGTCCGGCGTATCGGTGCCGATCCGCCCGATCGGACTGGGCAGGATCATCCGCTTGCGGCCCGCCTGCGGAAACTCAGCCGCCAACTCGGCCATCTCGAAGGCGATGGCCGCCTCATTCGGGGACGTCGCGTCGTCGCTCATGACCCCTCCTCTTGTGAACCGGGCGGATAAGGCTAGCTTCGGACGCCGGTCGCCCTGAAGAGCGACCACATCATAGATGGGAGCGGCCGCGCGATGAACGAACCTCTGAAATCAATTCTGATGGCGGGCCTCATGACCACCCTGATCGCCGGCGCGGCCGCCTCCCAGGTTCCCGACGACATCGCCGCCAAGATCGCCGCCATCGGCCGCGTCGTCGATCCGCCCGGCACCGCCAAAATCTACGGCCCGCTGCAGAAGACCATGCCGCAACCCGGCGTGAAGGTGACCCGCGACGTCGCCTTCGGTCCCGGGCCCAAAGACACCATGGATGTGTTCACGACTGAGGCGAAAGCCGCCCCCAAGCCGATCCTGATCTTCGTCCACGGCGGCGCCTATGTCGGCGGCGACAAGAATTCCACCCCCGATGGCAAACCCAGCCCGTTCTACGACAACATCATGCTGTGGACGCTTTCGCACGGCATGGTGGGCGTCAACATCAACTACCAGACCGCGCCCAAGGCCACCTACCCTGAGGTCCAGCAGGACATCGCCAAGGCCGTGGCCTGGGCCCGCGCCAACGCCGCCTCGTTCGGCGGCGATCCCAAGCGCATCGTCCTGTGGGGCCATTCCGCCGGCGCCGCCCACGTCGGCAGCTTCGTCGCCCACCCGGAAACCTACGCCGACATCCCCGGCGCCAAGGCCGACGTCCAGGCCGCGGTGATGACCTCCGGCAGCTACGAGTTCGAGGGCAAGGACCACATCTACTTCGGCCCGTCCGCGACCTTGAAGGCGCGCTCGTCCACCGCCGGCCTGATCAGGTCCAAGGTGCCGCTGTTCGTCCTGTGCGCCGAGCTCGATCCCGAATTCATGGTGGTCGAGGCCAAGGAACTGGACGCCGCCCTCACCAAGGCAAAACGCACCCACCAGTTCCAGATCAACGCCAAACACGGCCACATGTCGGAAAGCTACGCGGTCAACACCGCCGACCAATCCGTCTCCGGCCCGGTCCTGACCTTCATCCAGAAATACGCGAAGTAGGCCCCTGCTCCTCCCCCGCTGCGCAGGGGAGGAGCGGACGCTCCTACAGTTCCTTGTCCGGCAACGGCACCCACGCGAACGCCACGTCGCCGCTGGCCTCGACCTCGTCGCCGGCCGGGGATTGCAGCACCCAGCCGCCGTGCAGGCAGCGCGACACCGCCACCACGACCTCGCTGGTCAGGGGCGAGCGGAACGCCACCACGATCGACGATCCATCGCGCGGGGCGAGGTCTATCGGCTTCCAGCTCATGCCAATCTCCTTAAGGCTTCTGGCTCCTTACGGCTTCTGGAACACCATGATGAAGCGGTCGGTGTGGCGGCGGATCGCCGGGTCGAAGATCACCTTGGAGTGATCGTCGCCCTTGTTGGCCAGGACACTGGACTCGCGGATCAGCTTGAAGCCCGCCGCCAGCACCTCGGCCTTCAACGCGGCAGGCTCGATGCGGTGCAGGGTCTTGGTCATGGTAATGCCCGTGCCTGCCGCCGCGGCGTGGTCCTCGACGAAGAAGATGCCGCCCGGTTTCAGCGCGTTGAACACCGCCTTGCTGAACACCGCCGTGTCCATGCCGTTGTGGAAGTCATGGTAGTTGTCGGTGGTCCACACCATGTCGGGCTTTTCCGGCAGGGCAGCGAAGGTCAGGTAGTCGTCGCCGACGATGGTGATGTTGGGATATTGCGCGGCGAACGCCTTGATCCCGTCGGCCGCGGTCGGCCGCGCCGCCAGGCCGTTGACGTCCACCAGCAGCTTGCCCTTGGGGCCGATCACCTTGGACAGCATGCGGGTGTAGTAGCCGCCGCTGGCGCCCAGTTCGACGACGGTCTGGCCCGCCTTCACCCCCGAGGCGGCGATCACCTCGGCGGGCAGGCGCTCTTCATCCAGCGCCTTGTCCACGTCGGGGCGCAGCGGGTCGGCCGTGGCGGCGACGATGGCGGCCGAGGGTTTGCCTTGAGCTAGGGCGACGCCGCCCATCAGCATGGCGGCCGCGCCGGCGGCGAGGATGATCTTGAAAGCGGGCATGTCGCACTCCCTGTACTTAAATTCGTTGGTCGCCTGCGGGGAGGCCGGCGAGGCGGCGACCATGACACGGCCTCTTGCGATACGGAATCACTTTTAGTCGCGCTATAAGCCGCCCAGCGATTCAGCCAGCCCGCGACCCCGGAGCCATCCATGTCCCTGTCCATGTCCCAAGCGTCCGCCCCCGTATTCCTGCAAGGGCTCAAGGGCCTGTCCGGCGTGCTCGACAAGGCCGCCGCTCACGTCGAGGCCCGCAAGATCGACCCCAACGCCCTGCTGCAGTCGCGGCTCTATCCCGACATGCTGACCATGACCCGCCAGGTGCAGATCGCCTGCGACTTCGCCAAGGGCGCCGTGGCCCGCCTGGCCTCTGCCGACATGCCGACCTTCGAGGATACGGAGACGAGCTTCGCCGAACTCAAGGACCGCGTCGCCAAGACCATCGCCTACATCTCCAGCCTCGACGCCGCCGCCATCGACGGCTCCGAAGCCAAGGACATCAGCCTGGTCCGCCGCGGCGAGACCCATGTGTTCAAGGGCCAGGCCTACCTGCTGGAACAGGCCCTGCCGAACTTCTGGTTCCATGTCACCACCGCCTACGCCATCCTGCGCCACAACGGCGTCGAGGTCGGCAAGAAGGACTTCCTGGCCACGGCCTAGCCCGCCAGCACCGCCCGCATCGCCTTGGCCACCCGGTCGGGCCCCGGGAAATAGTCCCACTCGAAGGCGTGTGGATAGGGCGTGTCGAACCCGGCCACCCGGGTGATCGGCGCCTCCAGTCGGTAGAAGCAGCGTTCCTGGATCAGGGCGCTGACTTCGCCGCCGAAGCCGCCGAAACGGGTCGCCTCGTGTACGATCACGCAGCGCCCGGTCTTGTTGACCGAGGCTGTGATGGTCTCGATGTCCAGCGGCACGATGCTCCTCAGGTCGATCACCTCGGCGTCGATGCCGGTCTCGGCCACCGCCGTCAGCGCCACATGGACCATGGTGCCGTAGGCGATCACCGTCACCGCCGCCCCTTCGCGGACCACCTTCGCCTTGCCCAGCGGCACGGTGTAGTGGCCCTCGGGGACTTCGGCGTCCGCGTGCGCCGACCACGGCGACACCGGGTTCTCGTGGCGTCCGTCGAACGGCCCGTTGTACAGCCGCTTGGGCTCCAGGAAGATCACCGGGTCGTCGTCCTCATGGACGCGATCAGCAGGCCTTTGGCGTCATAGGGATTGGACGGGATCACGGTCTTCAGCCCGGCCACATGGGCGAACAGGGCCTCGGGGCTCTGGCTGTGGGTCTGGCCGCCGAAGATGCCCCCGCCATAGGGGGTGCGCACGGTGATCGGGGCCCAGAACTCGCCGCCCGAGCGGTATCGCAGCCTTGCGGCCTCCGACGCCAGCTGGTCGAACGCGGGCAGGATGTAGTCGGCGAACTGGATTTCCGGCACCGGCCGCAGACCATAGGCGCCCATGCCGATGGCGGTGGCGATGATGCCGCCTTCCGCGATCGGGGTGTCGAAACAGCGCTTGGCGCCGTGCGTCTTCTGCAGCCCGTCGGTGACCCGAAACACCCCGCCGAAATAGCCGACGTCCTCGCCGAACAGGACCACGTCCGGGTCCTTGGCCATCATCACGTCGAGCGCCGAATTCAGCGCCTGCACCATGTTCATGCGCGCCATTAGAGGCCCAGCTCCTTGCGCTGTTCGTCGAGCCGCCAGTCGGGCGCCTTGAACACGTCCTCGAACATCGACGCCGGGTCGGGCTTGGACTTGCCGTGGGCGCCCACGGCCTCGCCCTCCTTCATCGCCGTGCGCACCGCGTCCGCCAGCTCCGCCCCCAGCTGCGTGTGCCGTTCCTCGGTCCACTGTCCGATGCGGATCAGGTGCTGCTTCAGCCGCTCGATCGGGTCGCCCAGCGGCCACGCCGCCGCGTCGTCCTTGGGCCGGTACTTGGACGGATCGTCCGAAGTCGAGTGCCCGGCTACCCGGTAGGTAAAGAGCTCGATCAGCGTCGGCCCGTGGTTGGCCCGCGCCCGCTCGGCCGCCCACTGCGTGGCCGCATAGACCGCCAGGAAGTCGTTGCCGTCGACCCTCAGTCCCGGCACGCCGTAACCGATCGACTTGGCGGCGAAGGTGGTCTCCTCGCCCCCCGCTATGCCCTGGAAGCTGGAGATGGCCCACTGGTTGTTGGTCACGTTCAGGATCACCGGCGCCTGGTAGACCGCGGCGAAGGTCAGGGCCTCGTGGAAGGCGCCCTCCGCCGTCGTCCCCTCGCCGACGTGGGCGATGGCGATCTTGTCGTCGCCCTTGTAGGCCGAGGCCATGGCCCAGCCGACCGCGTGGCCGAAGCGCGAGCCGAGGTTTCCCGAGATCGTATAGAAGCCGTATTTCCTCGCCGAATAGAGGATCGGAAGCTGGCGCCCCTTCAGCGGATCGTGGGCGTTGGAGAATATCTGGTTGACCATGTCCAGCAGCGGGTAGTCCCGCGCTATCAGCCAGCCCGCTAGCCGATAGGTGGGAAAGCACATG
Source organism: Caulobacteraceae bacterium (assembly GCA_947475845.1). Taxonomy (GTDB): domain Bacteria; phylum Pseudomonadota; class Alphaproteobacteria; order Caulobacterales; family Caulobacteraceae; genus BOG-938. Next base: position 75,090 of record CANJMO010000005.1, read on the forward strand.
TCGTCGCCGCGCATGGCCAGCGACTGCGCCACCGCGATCGCCTCCTCGCCGGTCGACTGAGGAAGAACGAGGTCTTGCCCTGGCGGTGGGCGTTGAACATCCGCTCCTCGAACAGGCGCGTCAGCAGCATGGCCCTCAGGCCCTTGCGCAGGATCTCCGGATCGATATCCAGGGCCCACTCGCCGACCGCCTTGCCGTCGTCGTCCAGCACCCGGATCAGGTCGAACGACAGGTCGCGCATCTCGCTCTCGCGCGTGTCGATGGCCGGGCGCCGGGTCAGGCCGGCGAGCGGGACGACGATGTCGCTGAAGTCGGGGGCGTCGCCGGGCCGCGTCTTGGGCTCGGGGATATGCAGGCTGAGCGGCGTCTTGTGGTCGGACATGGACCCTCCCGAGACTCAGGCGCTCTTGAACGGCGCCCTCTACACATATGGCGGGCAAGGCGGCGAAAACAGGCCCTTGCCACAGGAGTGAACAGCGATCCGCTCGAGGCCCGGGGTAGCCGCACGCTGCCAACCGGTTTAATCCCGCGTCCAACTCAGGAGGCGTCTCATGACGGATCAGGTGCTCGCGGCCGAACCCACCCCGCCCGTCAAAACAGGCAAGGGCGCCGGCGAGACCGTGTTCTCGGTGATCGTCGCCATCAGCGTCTGCCACGGCCTCAACGACATGATGCAGTCGCTGCTGCCGGCCATCTATCCCGACTTCAAGACTAACTTCGGCCTCAGCTTCGGCCAGATCGGCCTGGTCACCCTATGCTACCAGATCACCGCCTCGATCCTGCAGCCCCTGGTCGGCCTCTACGGCGACAAGCGGCCGACACCCATGGCCCTGCCGTCCGGCACCCTGTTCTCCCTGGCTGGCCTCACCGTCCTGTCGATCGCCCACAGCTATGCGATTATCCTGATCGGCGCCTCCCTGCTCGGCATGGGCTCCTCGGTGTTCCACCCCGAAGCCTCGCGCGTCGCGCGCATGGCGGCCGGCCCGCGGCCGGGTCTGGCCCAGGCCCTGTTCCAGGTCGGCGGCAACACCGGCCAGGCTCTCGGACCCCTGGCGGCCGCGGTGTTCGTGGTGCGCTACGGCCAGTCGAGCCTGGCCTTCTTCGCCCTGCTCGCCCTGCTCTCCTGCGCCATCCTGTGGAACGTCGGCCGCTGGTATCAGCACCACGGCCTGGAGCGTCTGCGCGCCGGGGCCAAGGGCGCCGGAGTCCACGTCGATCTGCCCAAGGGCAAGGCGGCCCAAGGCCTGCTGATCCTGATGGCCCTGATATTCTCCAAGTTCGTCTACCTGGCCAGCATCACCAGCTACTTCACCTTCTACCTCATCCAGAAGTTCGGCCTGACCGTGCAGAACGCCCAGATGCACCTGTTCGCCTTCCTGGCGGCGGTGGCGGCGGGGACAATGCTCGGCGGTCCGCTCGGCGATAAACTCGGGCGCAAGCGCGTGATCTGGTTCTCGATCCTCGGCTGCCTGCCCTTCACCCTGCTGCTGCCCCACGTCGACCTGGTGTGGACCCTGCCCCTGACCATCGTCATCGGCCTGATCCTGGCCTCGGCCTTCCCCGCCATCGTGGTGTTCGCCCAGGAATTGGCCCCCGGCAATGTCGGCATGGTCGCCGGCCTCTGCTTCGGCCTGTCCTTCGGCCTCGGCGGCATCGGCGCCGCGGTGCTAGGCAAGGTCGCCGACCTCAAGGGCATCCCGTTCGTCTACGAGGTCTGCGCCTTCCTGCCGGCCATCGGCCTGCTCGCCGCCTTCCTGCCCAACATTGAGAAGCCCAAGCGGTGACCGGCAAGCCGGTCCTCATCCTCCTGCCCGGCCTGATGTGCGACGCCGGGATCTGGCGCCATCAGATCGAGTCCCTTAGCGCCGATCACGATGTCCGCGTCCCGGACTTCTTCAGCCTCGACTCCATGGAGTCCATGGCCGCCGCCGCCCTGGCCATGACCGACGGGCCCTTCGCCCTGATCGGCCACTCCATGGGCGGGCGTGTCGCCATGCAGGTGATCGAAACGGCGCCCGAACGCGTCACCCGCGTCGCCCTGATGGACACCGCGGCCCACCCCGTCCCGCCCGGCGAAGCTGCCAAGCGCCAGGTGCTGCTCGACATCGCCGATCAGTTCGGCATGGACGGCGTGGTGCGCTCGTGGCTGCCGCCGATGGTCGCCCAGGACCGCCTCACCGACGAAGCCCTGATGCAGGAACTCACCGCCCTGGTCTGGCGCGCCGACGTCGCCGTCCTCAAGCGCCACACCCGCGCCCTGCTGACCCGCCACGACGGCTTCGCCCAGCTGGCCAAGGTGCGCTGCCCCACCGCCTTCATCACCGGCGATCAGGACGCCTGGAGCCCGCCCAAGCAGCACGCCGAGATGCAGGCCGTTGTGCCCGGCTCGACGTTGACCGTCATCCCTGACTGCGGACATATGGCCCCCGCCGAACGGCCCGAGGCCGTAAATCTGGCCCTCATCCAATGGCTGACCCAATCATGACCGACACCCTGACCTCCATCGAACGCGCCGCGATCGGCTGGGAGTGCGAGCGCCTGATCCACCTCTATTCCATGCTCAACGACGCCGGCGACTTTCACGCCGTGGCGGACCTGTTCACCGAGGACGGCGTGTTCGTGCGCCCCAGCGGCGGGGCCGAGACCAAGGGCCGCGAGCAGATTCTGGCCATGTATCTGTCGCGCCCGCCGCGCTTCACCCGCCACATGATCACCAGCGTGGTCATCACTCCCGAGAGCGCCACGCAAGCCTCCGGTCACAGCTATCTGTCGCTGCACACCGCCGCCCTGGCTGAAACCCTGCCGGCCGCCGCCGACGCCGCTTACCTGATCGGCGCCTTCCACGACCGCTTCGTCCTTGATCAGGGGGCCTGGAAATTCTCCGAACGGCGCGGCTCCCTGTCCCTCAAGGTCGGCGGCTGATATCGTCTCTTTAAGTAGCCTGGGAGAGGCGTCTTGATCACGGACATCGACGGCGCCGACGCCCGCGGATCGTCTCAGACGGTCACCGCCCTCGCCGCCTGCAACGGCACCGCCCTGCGCAAGGCCATGCGCCGCATCACCCTGATGTACGACGATGCGCTCGGCCCCTGCGGCATCCGCTCGACCCAGTTCGCCATCCTCGCCGCGCTCGACGAAGCCGCCGTCCCGCCGACCATCGGCGAGCTGGCCGACCGGCTGGTGATGGATTCATCCGCCCTCGGTCACACCTTGAAGCCGCTCGAGCGCGAAGGCTGGGTGCAACTCGAAGTCTCCACCGAAGACCGCCGCCGCAAACGCCTGATCCTCACTCAAGCCGGCCAGGCCCAGCTGCGCGAAGCCGAGACGCTGTGGCGCGGCGTCCAGGCCAAATTCGAGGATGTCATGGGCAAGGAACAGTCCGCCGCCCTGCGCGCCGTCCTCCTCACCATCGCCCACGACGACCGGCTCGGCATCGAAGCGGCCGCCTAAGCCCGGTGCCGCGCTAGCGCCCGCTCCAGCTCTTCGACCATCACCCGGCGCAGTTCTTCCGGCCGCACCACCTGCACCCTGTCGCCCCAGCTGAACAGGTGCCAGGCCAGTTCCAGCAGGCCCGTCGCCCAGAACCGCACCACCACCGATCCGTCCGCTTGCGGCTCCACCACCTGGCTCGGGTGGAAGCGCCAGCGCAGGGCGTCTTCCGCGGCCTCCGGCAAGGCCCGCAGCACGATCTCCTGCACCTCGCCCTGATAGATGCCGAACGAGCGGCTGGCGTAGTCCTGCAGGCTGAACCCTTCCGGCGGCCCCGCCGTCAGCTCCAGCACCTCCAGGTCCTCGATCCGGTCCAGCCGGTAGTTGCGCGGCTCGTCTGACCCCAACTCCGCCGCCACCAGATAGTTGGCCCTCCCGAACATGATGCCGTAGGGCGCCGCATCCCGCGTCTGCCCCTGGCGCGAGCCGCCGCTGTAGCGGAAGCGGATCGCCCGCATCGCCATCACCGCCTGGCGGATCGCGCCGATCATCATCGGATCCTCCGCCGGGCGCGGCCCGGCCTGCACCGCGATGGTCTCGGCCCGCGCCAGGGCCTCCACGTCCGGGCCCAGCCGCCGCAGCGCCCCGCTCCTCATCGCCGAGCGGACTTTCTTTTCCAGCGTGCGCAGCGCCTCCGCCCGCGCCGGGGCTCCGGCCGCCGCCAACTGATCCGCTGCCTTGGCCAGTTCCACCAGCTCCTCGGCGTTGGGGCTCTGGAACAACCCGTCCAGCCCATGCGGAATGCGGAAGCGCTTGGTCGGCGGATCGGAGACCTCTTCCATCTGCGGGAACAGGCTCCACAGGGCGTCGCGCATCCGCTCCGCGGTGCGCCGCCCGACACCGGCCTCGCGCGCCATCTCCTCCAGCGTCAGCCCCTCGGCGCTGGCCGCCAGCGACCGCGCCAGATCCAGCAATCCGCCCGCCTTTTCGTGTCGCAAAACTGTACGTCCGATTCTGTCGTAACGGTGCCGCACATTGCCCTGGTCGCCCCGGCGGCGCAACCGAACCAGGAGATCATCGATGTCCGTTTACGCCTACAGCTCGCGCCGCCCCCGCAAGGGCCGTCCGCCCTCCACCCCCGCCGCGCCGATCGTCCAGGCCCCCTCCGGCGCCCTGATCAACGCGGTCCTGGCCTACGCCGACATCCAGCTCGACATGGGCGGCGGCAAGATCATGCTGCGGATGAGCGAGGACCGCCTCACCGACCCGGTGATCCGCAAGCCGCTGGGCCGCGAAGCCGCCCGCCTGTCCGACATCTCGGTCATCTGGGACGAGCGCGAGGACCAGATCTTCCGTATCATCGACAGCGCGCCGGGCCGCAGCCACCTGGCCGTGGTCGAAGCCCCGCCCATCGACGAGCCGACCTTCGACCTGACCCCCGCCGCCCTGGCCTATCTGGAGGCGCACCGCGACGCGGGCTAAGCTGGTCTCATGATCGGTGACTGGGGCGCATTGCTGACGCTGTTGAACTTCGGCGGCGTCGCCGTGTTCGCCGCCTCCGGCGCCCTGGCCGCCGCCCGGCGCAAGCACGACATCGTCACCTTCGTCTTTTTCGGCGCCGTCACCGGCGTCGGCGGCGGGTCCCTGCGCGACCTGCTGATCGGGGCGCCGGTGTTCTGGGTCGGCCAACCGGAGTACATCGTGGTCTGCGTCGCCGCCGCCCTCGTCATCTGGCTGATCGGCGGCGGGCCGGGGCGCGAGCGCGCCTTGCTCTGGCTCGACGCCCTGGGCCTATCGGCCTACGCCGTGGTCGGCGCCATGAAGGCGCAGGCGTTCGGCGTCCCGCCCCTGCCGTCGGTGGTCATGGGTATTCTTACGGCCAGCTTCGGCGGCATCATCCGCGATGTCCTGGCCGGGGAGCCGTCGGTCCTGCTGCGCCGCGAGCTCTACATCACCGCCGCCCTGGCCGGCGCCGCCGGCTTCGTCGGTTGCCGCTCCCTGGGGCTGGAGCCCGCCGCCTCAGAGCTGATCGGTTTCGCGCTCGCCTTCGGAGTGCGCGCCGGAGCGATCCGCTTCGATTGGCGTCTGCCCGGCTTTCCGGGCCGCGCCGCCGCGCCGGACTGAGCCCATTTTGCGGAACCTCTACCGCTCTTGGCCATTGGATGGCGGAACGGAGAATCAGCCATGAACGACGATATTCTGGACGGCGAACTGCGCTCGGGCCTCGGCCGGGTCGAGAGCGCCATCGGCAATGCCGCCGGCGATGCGGAACTGCGGCTGCGCGGCTCCGCGGATCAACTGATCGGCAAGGTGCAGACGGTCTACGGCAACGCCCGCGACACCGCCGAAGAAACCTTCGACCAGCTCGACGCCTTCGTCACCGAGAAGCCCTATTTCGCGGCGGCCGTGGCTGCCGTCGTCGGCATCGCCTTCGGCTTCGTGCTCGGTTTGGGACGGCCAAAGGTGATCGTGATCCGTCCGGCGCACACGGCGCACTGATCGTCACCGCCGCCAAGCTGCGCTCAGGCAGCGAGCGGATGCGAGCGGTAGCGCCACAAAAATGAAAAGAAGGCCCGCGAGCTTTAGCTTGCGGGCTTTTTCTTGTTAGCGGCGCTTGCGGCCGTACATGGCCATCAGCTCGGCCCGCTGGGTCGACTTGCGGCTAAGGTCGGCCTCTTCGCGCAGCTTGGCCTCGGCGTCGAGCTTGGCCTGTTCGGCCATGGCCACGGCATCCTTCTTGGCCTGCTTCTCGGCGAGACGGGCGGCGCGGATGGCTTCGCGCTCCGCTTCCCGTTCGGCTTCGCGCTTGTCGAAGTCGGGATCGGTGACGGTCGGCAGCGGCTTGAACTTGGCAAGCATCGCCTTTTTGGCCTCAGCAGCGGCCTCTAGGCGGTCACCGAAGGTGGTTTTGAGTTTTTTCAAGGGGACGGGTTCTTCAAGGGGTCATGGGCATGAACGCCCGCCGGAAAGCGGGCGGCGATGAACGGTGGTCGTCTAACGCGCCAGATGGTCCCTGGTAAACACCATCGCAAGAAAAAATTCTGCATCGCCCAGAGCCCGCCTCGGCGGCGGCCACCCCATACCACGCCTGCCTCCCAAACGCACCCCGCCCTAAGGGTTAGGCGTCAGCGCGATCTCGCCCGTCTCCAGCAGCGATTTCAGGTTCGACAGGATCGTCGGCCAGCCGCCCGACACCGCCTTGATCAGCTTGGAGTCCGCCACATCGCTCTTGTGGGTGATGGTCAGCTTCACCGCCCCGCGATCGGGGACCAGCTCCATGGTGCAGCGGGTGAAGCCTTCGGCCGTCAGCTCCGGCATGAATTCGTTGCGCCACGACAGCACCAGGCGCTTGGGCGGATCGCATTCCAGCACCTCGCCCGTGTCGCCCAGGCGCCCGTCCGACAGCGTCATCCGCCACGGCGAGCCGGTCTTCCAGTCGCTCTTCATGGTCACCCCGAACCAGTACTGCTGGGTGAACTCCGGCTGCAGCAGGGCCTGCCACAGCTTCTCCGGCGTGGTGCGGATGAAGGTCACATAGACGAACGTCGATTTGGCCAGATTCTGAATAGGGGATTGCTCGGTCATTGATCTTCTCCTTCGAGGCGGGTCTTCAGGTCCGACAGGGCCGCCAGACGTGGCCCCTCGAACTTGCCGATCCAGCGTTCTGCTATTTCGTTGATCGGTACGGGGTTGATGAAGTGCAGCTTCTCGCGGCCCTGGCGCTTGGTGGCGATCAGGTTGGCGTCTTCCAGGATGGCGAGGTGCTTGGTCACTGCCTGACGGGTCATCTGCAATCCCATGCACAGGTCTCCCAGGGTCTGGCCGTCCCTGTCGTGCAGCCGGTCCAGCAGTTGCCGGCGGCTGGCGTCGGCCAAGGCGCGAAAGACGGCATCGTCATCCATGGGCGATATATGCAACTATATGGTTGCGTGTCAAGCACTCGGACACGGGCTCAAGCAGCCGCAAGGCGGTAGCCTAAGAAAATGCGCTGGTTGCGGGCCGCTCCCTTCGTGCGTCATAAGCGGAGGCAAGGCGGACCAACCGTCGTTCAGGGAAGATGCTGATGGCCACGGGTGGGGCGGTCCAGACCACGAAGAAGACGGCGCTGTGGCGTCAGCTGTGGCTGCAGGTGCTGGTGGCGATCGCGCTCGGCGCGGTGATCGGGTGGCTGAACCCCACCCTCGGCGTCAAGCTCAAGCCCTTCGGCGACGCCTTCATCGCCCTGATCCGCATGCTGATCGGCCCGGTGATCTTCTGCACCGTGGTCCACGGCATCGCCTCGATGGGCGACCTCAAGAAAGCCGGCCGCATCGGGCTGAAGGCCCTGCTCTATTTCGAGGTGGTTTCCAGCCTTGCCCTGGTCATCGGCCTTGTCGCCGGCCACATCCTGCAGCCGGGCGTCGGCTTCGTCGCCACCCCGGCGGCGGCGGGAGCCAAGGCGGTCACCGGCTTCGTCGAAAAGGCCCAGGCGGACGGCATCGTCGCCCACCTGCTGAACATCATCCCCACCACCTTCGTCGACGCCTTCACCAAGGGCGACCTGCTGCAGGTGCTGCTGGTCTCGATCCTGACCGGGGTCGCCATTCCCCACGCAGGGGCCGGCGGCAAGAAGGTGCTGGAAGCGGTCGAGGCGTTCAGCGACGTGTTCTTCCGCATCATCGCCATCGTCGTCACCGTGGCCCCGATCGGGGCGCTCGGCGCCATGGCCTACACCGTCGGCGCCTTCGGGCCCCAGGCCCTGGTCAACCTGGCCCAGCTGGTCGGCGCCTTCTACCTGACCGCGGTGCTGTTCGTCCTGGTGGTGCTGGGCGCGGTGGCGCGGGCCCACGGCTTCCACATCACCAAGCTGCTGCGCTACATCCGCGACGAGATCCTGGTGGTGTTCGGCACCGCCTCCTCCGAAACCGTCCTGCCCAACCTGATGCGCAAGATGGAACGGGCCGGCGCCTCGGAGCCCGTCGTCGGCCTGGTGGTCCCCACCGGCTACAGCTTCAACCTCGACGGCACCAACATCTACATGACACTGGCCATCATCTTCCTGGCCCAGGCGACCAACACCCCCCTGACCCTGGGTCAGGAGATGACCATCATCGCCATCGCCATGCTGACGTCCAAGGGCGCCTCGGGCGTCACCGGGGCCGGCTTCATCACCCTGGCCGCGACCCTGGCCATCGTGCCGCAGATCCCGATCACCTCCCTGGCCATGATCCTCGGCGTCGACCGCTTCATGAGCCAGTGCCGCGCCATCACCAACCTGATCGGCAACAGCGTAGCCACGCTGGTCGTCGCCAAATGGGAAGGCGAGCTGGACACCGATCAGCTCAAGCGGGCGCTCGATGGGGCGGCCCCTGAGACCCTGCCGATCAAGACCTAGGTGCAAAAGAAAAGGCGCCGGAAGCCGTCAGCCTCCAGCGCCTTCATTTCTCATTCTCTAGGGGCTTAGAGCCCCCGAGCCTTCAGGTTGGCGTCCAGCCGCGGATAGACCCGGCGAGCATTGCCCGAGAACACCTTGGCCTTGTCGGCGTCGGAGATCGCCAGCGCGTCGATGTAGCGCTTGGTGTCGTCGAAGAAGTTGCCGGTCTCCGGATCGATGCCGCGCACCGCGCCGATCATCTCCGAGCCGAACAGGATGTTCTCGACGTCGATCACCTTGAACAGCAGGTCGATGCCCGGCTGGTGATAGACGCAGGTGTCGAAGTAGACGTTCTTCATCACGTGGTCGCGCAGGTGCGGCTTCTTCATCATGTCGGCCAGGCCGCGATACCGGCCCCAGTGGTAGGGCACCGCCCCGCCGCCGTGCGGGATGATGAAACGCAGGGTCGGGAAGTCCTTGAACAGGTCGCCTTCCAAAAACTGCATGAAGGCGGTGGTGTCGGCGTTGATGTAGTGGGCGCCGGTGGCGTGGAAGTTCGGATTGCACGAGCCCGAGACGTGGACCATCGCCGGCACGTCCAGCTCGACCATCTTCTCGTAGAAGGGATACCAGGCGCGGTCGGTCAGCGGCGGCGCTGTCCAGTGCCCGCCCGACGGATCGGGGTTCAGGTTGCAGCCGATGAAGCCGAAGTTGTTCACGCAGCGCTCGAGCTCGGCGATGGAGTGCGAGATCGGCACGCCCGGCGACTGCGGCAGCTGGCAGACCCCGATGAAGGTCTCGGGGAACAGGTCCACCACCCGCTTGATCAGGTCGTTGCAGCGGCGGGTCCAGGCGATGCTCACGCTCTCGTCGCCGACGTGGTGGGCCATGGTCGAGGCGCGCGGCGAGAACACGGTCAGGTCGGCGTGGCGCTCCTTGATCAGGCGCAGCTGGTTCTTCTCGATGCTCTCGATGATTTCGTCGTCGGAGATGTCGGGATAGGCGGGGTCGGTGTTGCCGCCGGCCTTGAAGTTCTGCTTCTGCAGGTCGCGCCAGACGTTATGCGGCTCGGGCGCGGTGGTGTAGTGGCCGTGGCAGTCGATGATCATCCGTCTCGTCCCGTATTCTTGAACTTGGCGTTTCTTTAGCGAGGCTGAGCGCTGGGGGAAAGCGCCGAGCGCAAGCCCACCTTGGCCTTCAACACGTCGAGGTCGACCGCTCCCTCCCAGCGCGACACGACGATGGCGGCGAGCGCATTGCCGACCACGTTCACGAACGTCAGCGCCTCGGCCATCAGCCGGTGGATGCCCAGCACCAGGGCCACCGCCGCCACCGGCACATGGCCGACCGATCCCAGCGTCGCCGCCAGCACCACGAACGCCGCCCCCGCCACGCCGGCCGCGCCCTTGGAGGTCAGCAACAGCACCGCCATCAGCCCCAACTGCTGACCCAGATCGAGCGGGGTATTGGTCGCCTGGGCCAGGAACACCGCGGCGCTGGCCAGATACAGGCAAGTCCCGTCGAGATTGAAGCTGTAGCCGGTGGGCACCACCAGCCCGACCACGGACTCCTCGCAGCCGACGTCGCGCATCTTGCCCATCAGCGCCGGCAGCACCGTCTCCGAAGACGTGGTCGCGGCGGTCACCAGAAGCTCGTCGCGGATATAGACGATCAGCCGCCACAGGCTGACCCCTACCGCCCGCGCGATCAGGCCGAACACCACCACCGTGAACAGCAGGCAGACCACGTAGAACTCGGCGATCAGCGAGCCCAGCTGCACCAGCGAGCCCCAGCCGAACCGGCCCACGACGAAGGCGATGGCCCCGAACGCCCCGATCGGCGCCGCCCACATCACCAGCCCGACGATGCGGAAGAACACCTGGCTGGCGCCCTCGATCAACTCCAGCGCCGGCTTGCCGCGCTCCCCCGCCATCACCAGGGCGAAGGCGAACAGCACCGACACGAACAGCACCGGCAGCACTTCGGGCGTGGTGAAGGCCGAGGTGAAGGTGTTGGGGATGATGTGCAGCAGGTAGTCCTGCACCGTCTGCTTGTGCGACTGCGCGACGAACCCTTCCACCGCCTTGGTGTCCAGCGCCGCCAGGTCCACGTTCATGCCCGCGCCCGGCCGCCACAGATTGACGCCGATCAAGGCGAAGGCAAGGGCGAAGGTGGTGACTACCTCGAAATAGAGGATCGCCTTGAAAGCCACCCGGCCGACCCGACGCATGTCGTTCATTCCGGCGATGCCATGGACCACGGTGCAGAAGATCACCGGGCCGATCAGCATGCGAATCAGGGCGATGAAGGCGTCGCCCAGCAGCTTCATCGTCGCGCCCGCGTCCGGCCAGAAGTGGCCGACCACGATGCCCAGCACCATGCCCACCAGCACCTGGAACCACAGCTTGCCCAGCACCCGCACCGCTTCCCCCATTCCCCGGCCCCTTTGTTGACAGATCACCACGCTTGACGAGCGTGGCGCCTGTGGGCCAGACACCAACCTAATCCCGCCGAACGAAATCCGACAGGCGGGAAAGAGAGCCAAGGAGTTCCGGGATGGATCCGAACTACATGCCGTTTCATCCCAATCCGTCCAAGCCGGACTTCAAGGTCCCGGCCGGCGCGGTCGACGCCCACTGCCATGTGTTCGGCCCGCGCGAGATCTTCCCCTATCACCCGACCCGCAAATACACTCCGTGCGACGCGCCCAAGGAAACCCTGTTCGCCCGCCGCGACTTCCTCGGCTTCGAGCGCAACGTGATCGTCCAGGCCTCGTGCCACGGCCCCGACAACCGCGCCCTGGTCGACGCCCTGATCCACTCAGGTGACAAGGCCAAGGGCATCGCCGTGGTCGACGCCGGTGTCACCGACAAGGAACTGCACGAACTGAACGACGCCGGGGTCAAGGGCGTGCGCTTCAACTTCGTCCCGCGCCTGGCCGACGAGGAAGCCCCCGAAGTCTACAAGGATATCGTCAGCCGCATCCGCAAGCTCGGCTGGCAACTGGTGGTCTACTTCGAGGCGTCCGAGCTGGCCCGCCTGACGCCGCTGTTCAAGACCTTCGACCTGCCGATCATCGTCGACCACCTGGGCGTGCCCGACGTGTCCAAGCCGCTCGACTCCAACCCCGATTTCGACGCCTTCTTGAACCTCGTCTCCACCGACGACCGCTTCGTGGTCAAGGTCACCTGCCCCGAGCGCATCTCGAAACTGGGCCCGCCCTACGACGACTTCGTGCCCTACGCCCGCACCGTGGCCGAGGCCATTCCCGACCGCGTCCTGTGGGGCACCGACTGGCCGCACCCCAACATGCGCACCCACATGCCCGACGACGGCAAGCTGGTGGACATGATCCCCAAGATCGCCGTCACGCCTCAACAACAACGCAAATTGCTGGTCGATAACCCTATGAGGCTCTACTGGGGCTGACCGATCCGTCCTATCTTAGGGTGTATACAAAACCGCAACCGGAGGCCGCCATGGCCCAAGACAAGCCGCTCCCCGCCTACGAAGACATCCCCGGCACCCTGGTGTTCGACTCCAACCGTTCGCGTCAGGGCTTCTGGCTGAACCAGTTCTGCATGTCCCTGATGAAGGACGAGAACCGCCAGGAATTCCGCGCCGACGAGGCCAAGTACCTCGACAAGTGGGATCTCACCGAGGCTCAGCGCCAGTCGGTGCTCAAGCGCGACTGGAACGGCATGCTCCAGAACGGCGCCAACATCTATTTCACCGCCAAGATCGCCGCCACCGACGCCCTGTCGTTCCAGCACATCGCCGCCCTGATGAGCGGCGTGACCCAGCCGGAATACGCCGCCATGATGCTGGCCGGCGGCCGCTCGATCGAAGGCAACCGCTCCAAATCGGAAAAGAAATAACCATGGCCCGGATCATCGCAGGCGTCGGCACTTCCCACGTTCCCGCCATCGGCGCGGCGCTCGACCTCGGCAAGACCGCCGAGCCCTACTGGAAGCGGGTGTTCGACGGCTATGAGTTCGTCAAGAAGTGGATCGCCGAGGAAAAGCCCGACGTCGTCATCCTCGTCTTCAACGACCACGCCACCGCCTTCTCGCTGGAGCTGATCCCCACCTTCGCCATCGGCACCGCGGCCGAGTTCAAGCCCGCCGACGAAGGCTGGGGCCCGCGTCCGGTGCCGGTGGTCAAGGGCCACCCGGAGCTGGCCTGGCACATCGCCCAGTCCGCCATCCTCGACGAATTCGACATGACCATCGTCAACAAGATGGACGTCGACCACGGCCTCACCGTGCCGATGTCGCTGATCTTCGGCCAGCCCGACGCCTGGCCCTGCCCGGTGATCCCGCTGGCGGTCAACGTCGTCCAGTACCCGCCGCCCACCGGCAACCGCTGCTACAACCTCGGCAAGGCGATCCGCAAAGCCGTGGAGTCCTTCGACCAGGACCTCAAGGTGATGATCTTCGGCACCGGCGGCATGTCGCACCAGCTGCAGGGCCCGCGCGCCGGCCTGATCAACTCCGAATTCGACAACGCCTTCCTCGACGGCCTGGTCCAGGACCCCGCCGCCCTGACCAAGATCCCGCACCTGGATTACATGCGCGAAGCCGGCTCCGAAGGCATCGAGCTCGTCATGTGGCTGATCATGCGCGGCGCCCTGGACGACGATGTCGAGCAGCTGCACCGCTTCTACACCGTGCCCGCCTCCAACACCGCGGTCGGCCACATCGTCCTCAAGAACGTCGCCGCCTAGTTCAGGCCTGCAACACCATCAGGGCCGTCCGCGAGGGCGGCCCTTCTCCATACCGACAAGACACGAGGTCCTAACGTGAAAATCCTGCTCGCCGGCCAAGGCGCCTTCGGCATCAAGCACCTTGAGGGCCTGGCCAACATCCCCGACGTGCAAGTGGTCTCCCTGGTGGGCGGCAGCCCCGACACCACCAAGGCCGTCGCCGAGAAGTGGAACATCCCGCACTGGACCACTGACCTGGCCGAGGGTCTCAAGCAGGACGTCGACGCCTGCATCCTGACCACCCCCACCGGCATGCACTGCAAGCAGGGCCTGCAATGCATCGAGGCCGGCAAGCACGTCGAGATCGAGATCCCGATGGCCGACAGCCTGGCCGATTCCGAGAAGCTGGTCGCCGCGCGCAAGGCCGCCGGCGTGGTCGGCATGGTCGGCCACACCCGCCGCTTCAACCCCAGCCACCAGTGGATCCACAACAAGATCGCGGCCGGCGAGCTGAACATCCAGCAGATGGATGTGCAGACCTATTTCTTCCGTCGCTCCAACATCAACGCCGCCGGCCAGCCGCGCAGCTGGACCGACCACCTGCTCTGGCACCACGCCGCTCACACCGTTGATCTGTTCCAGTACCAGACCGGCGAACAGTGCTCGGTCGCCCGCGGCGTCGAGGGCCCGCACCACATCAACCTGCAGATCGCCATGGACATGTCGATCCAGATGAAGGTCCCGTCCGGCCCGATCTGCACCCTGTCGCTGTCGTTCAACAACGACGGCCCGCTCGGCACCACCTTCCGCTACATCTGCGACAACGGCACCTACATCGCCCGCTACGACGACCTCTACGACGGCCACGACAACAAGATCGACCTGTCGGGCGTCGCGGTCTCCAACAACGGCATAGAGCTGCAGGACCGCGAGTTCATCGCCGCCATCCGCGAAGGCCGCGAGCCCAACTCCAGCTTCGACCAGATCCTGCCCGCCATGCGCACCCTGGACCAGATCGAGAAGAGCTTCTCCTAACCCTTCCCACCATCCGTTTTTGGGATGATCGGCTGACGCCGGGTTGCTACAACCCGGCGTCATTTCGTTTGAGGACGCTTCACCATGCAGACGCGCAAGATCGGCCAGACCGACGTCTCCGAGATCGGCTTCGGCTGCATGAGCCTGTCGCACGGCTACGGCGACCGCCCCGACCGCGCCACCGCCGAAGCGATCCTCAACAAGGCGCTGGAGATCGGCCACACCCACCTCGACACCGCCTCGGTCTACGGCCTCGGCCACAACGAGACCCTGGTCGGCGAAGTGCTCGGCAAGCGGCGCAGGGAATTCCACCTCGCCTCCAAGTGCGGCCTGTGGATCGCCGAGGGCAAGCGCGTGATCGACGGCCGCCCGGCCACCATCCGCAAGACCCTCGAAGACAGCCTGCGCCGGCTGCAGACCGACCACATCGACCTCTACTACCTGCACCGCCCCGACCCCAATACGCCGATCGAGGACACCGCCGGCGCCTTCGCCGACTTCATCGCCGAGGGCAAGATCGGCAGTTACGGCCTGTCCGAATGCGGCGCCGGCATCGTCCGCCGCGCCCACGCCGTGCACCCGGTCACCGCCCTGCAGACCGAATACTCCCTGTGGACCCGCAACCCCGAAATCGCGGTGCTGCAGACCTGCAAGGAGCTGGGCATCGCCTTCGTCGCCTTCAGCCCGCTCGGCCGCGGCTACCTCTCCGCCAGCCCGCCCAGTCCCGACCGCCTGGAGCCCTCGGACATCCGCCGCTCCATGCCGCGTTTCGACGCGGCCAACTACCCCGAGAACCTGGCGCTGCTGGCCCCGCTCCAGGCGGTCGCCGACGAGCTCGGCTGCACCCTGGCGCAGCTGTCCCTGGCCTGGGTCCTGGCTCAGGGCGACCACATCGTGCCGATCCCCGGCACCGGAAAGCTTGACCATCTGGTGGAAAACGCCGATTCCGCCAAGGTCCGCCTGGACGCCGCAACCGCCGCGCGCGTCGGGGCGATCATCAACCAGAACACCGTCCACGGCGGCCGCTACAGCCCCGCCAACCAACTGGACGTCGACACCGAGGAATTCGCAGCATGAGCATCGTGGTCCGCAACACCCCCCGCGCCGACAAGGCGACGGTCGACGCCTTCGCCTCCTACGGCGTGGCCACCGTCCACGAAGCCCAGGGCCGCGTCGGCCTGCTGGCCTCCTACATGCGCCCGATCTACCGCCCGGCGCACATCTCCGGCTCGGCCGTCACCTGCGAAGTCGCCCCCGGCGACAACTGGATGATCCACGTCGCCGTCGAACAGTGCCAGCCCGGCGACATCCTCGTCGTCACCCCCACCAGCGCCTGCGAGGACGGCTACTTCGGCGACCTGCTGGCCGCCTCCCTGATGTCGCGCGGCGTGCGCGGCCTGATCATGAACGCCGGGGTGCGCGACGCCGCCACCCTGCACGAGATGGGCTTCCCGGTGTGGTGCAAGGCGATCTACTCGCAGGGCACGGTCAAGGAGACCATCGCCAACGTAAATACCCCGATCGTCTGCGCCGGCGCCCTGGTCAATCCGGGCGACGTGATCGTCGCCGACGACGACGGCGTGGTCGTGGTCCCGCGCCTCAAGGCCGCCGACATCCTGGCCAAGTCCAAGGCCCGCGAGGAAAAGGAAGCCGGCGTGCGCAAGCGCCTCGAAGCCGGCGAACTCGGCCTCGACATCTACGGCTTCCGCGACCGCCTCGCCGCCAAGGGTCTCAAGTACGTCGACTACGAAGGCTAGCAAGCCACGCGGCCTCTCCCGCTTGAGGGAGAGGGGGACCGCGAAGCGGTGGAGAGGGCATGCGGGCGCACCGCCCTCGACACGCCACAATCCCTAAGCCAATCTCCGCCCTCAAAGCGGAGGACGCCCATGCCCAGTCGCGCGTACGCCTTAGCCCTGCTGCTCACCGCCACCGCCGGCGCCGCATCCGCCCACCACTCCCTGGCCGGCTACAACCAGGGCCAGCAGAAGCCCCTCGAAGGGGCGGTGCGCGAGTTCTCGTTCACCCAGCCGCACCCCTACATCATCCTCGAGGTCGGCGGCGGCAGCCCGACCTGGCGGCTGGAGATGGACAACCTGTCCGAGCTCAGGGACGTCGGCCTCACCCGCGACAGCATCAAGCCCGGCGACAAGGTCCTGGTGGCCGGCAACCCGATGCGCGACGGCCGCACCGCCATGTACCTGCGCCGCCTCGACCGCCCCAGCGACGGCCTGCACTACGAACAGCCCGGCATGAGCCCGATCGTGAGTTTCCGTAAGCCGTGAAACGTCTGGGATTCGGCCTGATCGTTTGCCTTGTCGCCGGCGCCGCCTTCGCGCAGCAGGCCGGCAAGGAACGCCCGACCTGGGCCTATCCGACCCTGGCCGCCATCGCCCCCGGCAAGGAGCCCAACCCCCCGCTCGAGGGCCCGCAGTCCCTGCCCGGCTCGACCAAGCACTACACCATCCA
>CANJMO010000006.1 GCA_947475845.1 Caulobacteraceae bacterium
AACGGCGGCAAGACCCGTGACCGCCTGCTGTCGGTCGACTGCGCCTGCGCGGCGATGTCGATGATGCACAGGAGCGAGACTGTAAACGGGGTGGCGACCATGACCATGCTCGGCTCGCTCGATATCCCGGCCGGCGGCAAGGTCAGCTTCTCGCCGACCGGCCTGCACATCATGCTGACCGGCGTGAAGACCAAGCTGGTGGGCGGAGCGACCCAGGAAATGACGCTGCGCTTCGAGAAGGCGGGCGTCGTGACGGCCCGCTTCCCGGTGCGCGACGTGATCGCGCCCGCCGCCTCCGGCCATGACATGTCAGCCATGCCGGGGATGAAGCACTAGTCGCCACAGTTGCGCTGGAACCCCGGCGGCGCCATCTATCGCCCATGTTCATCCAGACCGAGACCACGCCCAATCCCGAGGTGCTGAAGTTCCTGCCCGGCCGCGACGTGCTGGGCGACGGCACCCGCGAGTTCCGTGACGCCGGCGAGGCTACGGCCTCTCCCCTGGCCCAGGCTCTGTTCGACCTGAACGGTGTGGAGCGTGTGTTCTATGGCCCCGACTTCCTGACCGTGACCAAGGACACCGACGCCGACACCGACTGGCGCCAGCTCAAGGCCCCGATCCTGGCGGCGATCATGGAGCACTTCACCTCCGGCGCGCCTCTGCTGGCCGAGGGCGACACCGGCGCCGTTTCGCACGACGCCGATGTCTACGAAGGCGAAACCGCCCAGGTGGTGGCCGAGATCAAGGACCTGCTCGACACCCGCATCCGGCCGGCCGTGGCCCGCGACGGCGGCGATATCCTGTTCAACCGCTTCGATGCGGCCACCGGCGTGGTGTTCCTGCATATGCGCGGCGCCTGCTCAAGCTGCCCGTCGTCCTCCGCCACGCTCAAGTCGGGCGTGGAGAACATGCTCAAGCACTACGTTCCCGAGGTCACGGCGGTCGAACAGGCCGTCTGAAAATAATTTCGCGGGATGCGTGACCGGCCCTTGCGGACCATCAGTGCACCTCTATCTGTAACAGCACTCGTTTCTGTTACGAATGGAGAGCTTCCATGTCCGCCGCCCTCGAACTCGGCGCCGCGCCGAGCCGCCCCCTAAGCGACGCCGCCCTCGACCAGATCTTCCGCGAGGCGCGCACCCGCAACGCCTGGTCGAGCAAGCCGGTCAGCGAAGCCCAGATCCGCGAACTCTACGACCTGTTCAAGTTCGGCCCGACCGCGGTCAATTCGACCCCGGCCCGCGTGGTCTGGATCAAGAGCGACGCGGCCAAGAAGCGGCTGGAGCCCCTTTTGTCGGAAGGCAACCGGGCCAAGACCATGAAGGCTCCGGTCACCGCCATCATAGGCTACGACACCGAATTCCATGAAACCCTGCCTAAGCTGTTTCCCAACGCCCCCGGAGCCAAGGACTGGTTCGGCGACGCCGCGATGCGCGAGAAGTCCGCGTTCGTGAACGGCACGCTGCAGGGGGCCTATCTGATCGTCGCGGCCCGGGCGCTCGGCCTGGGCGCCGGTCCCATGGCAGGGTTCGACAATACGGGCGTGGACAAGGAATTCTTCGCCGGGACGACCATCAAGTCGAACTTCATCGTCGCCCTGGGCTACGGCACCGAGGAGAACCTCTACCCGCGCAATCCGCGACTGGACTTCGAGGAAGCCAACAGCATCCTCTAGCGGTCGTTAGGCGCGGTCTCACGAGCGAAGTCGGCGACCTCGGCGATTAGCTCCTTGACCGCCTGGGCCACCAGCTCGCCGCCCTTTTCCGGGGTGGCCTGGCCCGGGTCCGAGCCCATCCGGCCGTCGGGATAGCGGGCGCGGAAATCCGCCGCCTCGCGGATCGGCCCGGTGGGCGCCACCTGCGGCGCGTAGTTGGCGGCCTTGATCGAGTCCGGATAGGCCCACTGGGTCACCGCGATCTCGGACGGGGTGGCGTGGCTGCCGTGGCCGGTGGGGAACTGGCGGTTAGCGGTGGCCATGACGCCCTTCAGGTCCCACCAGTTGCGCAACTTCAGAGCGAAGCCGGCCTGACGCCGGTCGAAGGAGGCCGCGGCGTAGATTTCCGAGAACGCCGCCTCGATGGTGGCGACATTGCCGCCGTGGCCGTTCAGAAAATAGATCCGCTCGAACCCGTGGCCGACCAGGGACCGCGTCCAGTCCTGCAGGGCGGCGATGAAGGTCGTCGGGCGCAGGGAGATCGAGCCGGGAAAGCCTAGATGGTGCTGGGCCATGCCGATAGCGAAGGTCGGACCGATCAGCAGCTTGTCGCCTTCGCGCCGGGACGCCTCATGGGCGATGATCTCGGGACACAGGAAATCGGTGCCCAGCAGCCCCGTCGGCCCATGCTGCTCGTTCGACCCGATCGGAATGACCACCGTCTTGGACCGCTTCAGATAGTCCTCGATCTCCTGCCAGGTCGAAAGATGAAGCAGCATCGGCGATCTCCGTTCCTTACCTTTGTTAAGCGTGCCGGGAGCCACCGTCAGCCCCAAACAGAAGGAACCGCTTGCGGGGCCTCAATGTGGCTTCGCATATAGAAACCAAACAGGCTCGACACGGACGCACCAGGACAGCATGAGCAGCCCGAACACCATTCCCGTACCGCCCGCCTGGGCGGCGCGCGCCCACATCGACGCGGCCGGCTATGAGGCGGCCTGCGAGGAAGCGCGGCGTGATCCCGAAGCCTACTGGGGCAAGCTTGGCCAGCGCCTGGACTGGATCAAGCCGCCGACCCAGATCAAGGACGTCTCGTTCGAGGCCGCCGACTTCCGCATCCGCTGGTACGCCGACGGGGTGCTGAACGCCTCGGCCAACTGCCTGGACCGCCACCTGCAGGCAAAGGCCGACGATATCGCCTTCATCTGGGAGGGCGACGATCCCGAGCAATCCCGCACGATCAGCTACGCCGAGGCCCACGCCGAGACCTGCCGCATGGCCAATGTGCTCAAGGCGCACGGCGTCCGGAAAGGCGACCGCGTCACCCTCTACCTGCCGATGATCCCGGAAGCCGCCTACGCCATGCTCGCCTGCGCCCGCATCGGCGCGGTCCATTCGGTGGTGTTCGCCGGCTTCTCGCCCGACAGCATCGCCGGGCGCATCCAGGACTGCGGCTCGACCTTCGTGATCACCGCCGACGAGGGCCTGCGCGGCGGGCGCACCATTCCGCTGAAGGCCAACGTCGACGAGGCGCTGAAGCAGTGCCCGGACGTGAAGACGGTGCTGGTGGTCTCGCGCACCGGAGCGCCGGTGGCGTGGACGGCGGGCCGCGACCTGGCTTACGCGGACGAGCGGGCCAGGGTCTCCGCCGACTGCGCGCCCGAACCGATGGGGGCGGAGGATCCGCTGTTCATCCTCTACACCTCCGGCTCGACCGGAAAGCCCAAGGGCGTTCTGCACACCACCGGCGGCTATCTGGCCTGGGCCGCCTATACCCACGAGGCGACCTTCGACTACCGTCCGGGCGAGATCTACTGGTGCACCGCCGACGTCGGCTGGGTCACCGGCCACAGCTATATCGTCTACGGACCCCTGGCCAACGGGGCCACCAGCCTGATCTTCGAGGGGGTGCCGACCTACCCCACCAACTCACGCTTCTGGGAGGTGATCGACAAGCACAAGGTCGAGATTTTCTACACCGCCCCCACCGCGATCCGCGCCCTGATGCGCGACGGCGAGGCGCCGGTGAAGCGCACCTCGCGCGCGTCGCTGCGCCTGCTGGGAACAGTCGGCGAGCCGATCAATCCGGAAGCCTGGATGTGGTACTGGCGCGTGGTCGGCGACGAGCGCTGCCCGATCGTCGACACCTGGTGGCAGACCGAAACCGGCGGCCACCTGATCACGCCCCTGCCGGGGGCGACGCCGCTGAAGCCCGGCTCGGCCACCATGCCCCTGCCGGGGATCGAACTCGAGATCGTCGACGCCGAAGGCAAACCCTTGGACGGCGCGGTCGAAGGGAACCTCTGCATCACCGACAGCTGGCCCGGCCAGATGCGCAGCGTGTGGGGCGACCACGACCGCTTCATCCAGACCTATTTCACCACCTATCCCGGCAAGTACTTCACCGGCGACGGCTGCCGCCGCGACGCCGACGGCTACTACTGGATCACCGGGCGGGTGGACGACGTGATCAACGTCTCGGGCCACCGGCTGGGCACCGCCGAGATCGAGAGCGCCCTGGTGCTGCACCCCGCCGTCGCCGAGGCCGCCGTGGTCGGCTATCCGCACGATATCAAGGGCCAGGGCATCTACGGCTACGTCACCCTGAAGGCCGACACGCCGCCCACCGAAGACCTGCGCAAGGCGCTGGTCCGGTGGGTGCGCGGAGAGATCGGACCGTTCGCCGCGCCTGACATCCTGCAATGGGCGCCGGGCCTGCCCAAGACCCGCTCGGGCAAGATCATGCGCCGCATCCTGCGCAAGATCGCCGAGAACGACATGGGCAACCTCGGCGACACCTCGACGTTGGCTGATCCTGGAGTTGTCGACGACCTGGTCAAGAACCGGGGGAAATAGACTTTCTTTGCGCTACCGCTTCGCTGCTTGAGCGCGGAGCGGACCAGCGCGTTAGGAACGCATGCGCGCCTTCGCGACCCTTCTCGATCGGCTGTCCCTGACCGGCTCGCGCAACGCCAAGCTGATTCTGGTGCGCGACTATCTGCGCGAGCGGCCCGACCCGGAGCGGGGGTGGGCGCTGGCGGCCCTGACCGGTGAACTCAGCTTCAACGCCGCCAAGCCGGCCATGATCAGGAAAGCGGTGGAAGCCCGGATCGACCTGATCCTGTTCCGCTGGTCTTACGACTACGTCGGCGACCTAGCCGAGACCGTGGCCCTGATCTGGCCCGCGCGGCATGGTGCCAACCGCGCGCCTGAACTTGACGAGGTTGTCGACGCTCTTCGCACCGCCACGCGGTCCGAAATCCCGGCCCTGCTGGAGTCGTGGCTCGATGCGCTCGATCCGGACGGGCGCTGGGCCCTGCTCAAGCTGATGACCGGCGGCATGCGGGTCGGACTGTCCTCACGGCTGGCCAAGCAGGCGGCGGCGGATCTGGGCGGCGTGCCGGTGTCCGAGATCGAGGAAATCTGGCACGGCCAGTCGCCGCCCTACGGCGACCTATTCGCGTGGCTGGAGGGTCGCAGCGAGCGCCCTTCGCCCCAGGCCCATGGCCGATTCCGCCCGGTGATGCTGGCCCAGGCCATCGACGAGGCCGTCGATTTCGCCCGCTACGATGCGAAGGACTACGCCGCCGAATGGAAGTGGGACGGCATCCGCGTGCAGGCGGTGATCGAGGGCGATGCGCGGCGCCTCTACAGCCGCACCGGCGACGACATCTCCGCGTCCTTCCCCGACCTGATGGACGCCTTGGCGTTCGAAGGGGTGATCGACGGCGAACTGCTGGTGATCCGGAGCGGGGCGGTGGCGCCGTTCGCGGACCTGCAGCAGCGGCTGAACCGCAAGACCGTGGACGGCAAGATCATGGCCCGCTTCCCCGCCTCGATCCGCGCCTACGACCTGTTGTCCGACCGCGGCGAGGACATCCGGGCCCTGCCGTTCGGCCTGCGCCGGGGCCGCCTGGAAGCGTTCCTGGCCGCCGCCAACTCCCCGCGCATCGACCTGTCGCCGTTGCAGCCGTTCGAGACCTGGGACCAGCTGGCCGCCCTGCGCGCCAATCCGCCCGAGGGCGACCCGGAGATTTCCGAAGGGCTGATGCTAAAACGCTGGGATTCCAGTTACGAGCCGGGCCGGCCCAAGGGGCCCTGGTTCAAGTGGAAGCGCGATCCCTATCTGATCGACGCGGTGCTGATGTACGCCCAGCGTGGCCACGGCAAACGGTCGAGCTTCTATTCCGACTACACCTTCGGCGTCTGGCAGGAGGACAGCGAAGGCCAGCGGTCCCTGACCCCTGTCGGCAAGGCCTATTTCGGCTTCACCGACGAGGAGCTGAAGCAGATCGACAAGTTCGTCCGCGACCACACCACCGAACGGTTCGGGCCGGTGCGGGCGGTGCGCGCCGACCGTGATTTCGGTCTGGTGTTCGAGGTCGCCTTCGAGGGCCTGCAACGCTCGACCCGGCACAAGTCCGGCGTCGCCATGCGCTTTCCCCGCATCAACCGCATCCGCTGGGACAAACCGGCCCGCGAGGCCGATCTGCTGCCGACCCTGGAAGGGATGTTGGCGCGGATCGAAGGCGGCGGGCGCTAGGCCGTGGACCCAGGGCGCGGACCTGGGCGTGGAATACTGCTGCACGCGGCGTGAGCCGTGGTAAGGACGCAAAGTCCAGACCGCCCTTCAGAGAGAGCCCGGTTGAACATCGAGCGGACCCAGCCCCCAGCCCGTCGGCAACGCCTCGCCGCGAGCGATCCGGCCATGCCGCGATCTGTCGATCGTGGCCCCCTGCTACAACGAGGCCGAATGCCTGACCGCCTTCGTTCGGCGCATGCAGACGGCGGCAGAGGCAGCGGTAGGGCCGGCCTACGAGTTGATCCTGGTCAACGATGGTTCAATCGACGCCACATGGACGGTGATCGAGCACCTTGCGGCCGACTTCGTCCACGTCGTCGGCGTCGACCTGTCGCGCAACCACGGACACCAACTTGCGGTCACCGCCGGACTGGGTCTGACCCGGGGCGATCGGGTACTGATCATCGACGCCGACCTTCAGGATCCGCCCGAACTTTTGGCCGACATGATGGCGCTGATGGATGCCGGCAACGACGTCGTTTACGGCAAGCGCCGGGTGCGCCACGGGGAAAGCGCGGTGAAGCTGTCCACCGCCAAGCTGTTCTATCGCGTGCTGTCCTCGATCTCGGACGTCGAGATTCCGCAGGATGTCGGCGACTTTCGCCTGATCTCGCGTCAGTTCGTGGACAGGCTGAACGCCATGCCGGAGCAGGATCGCTTCCTGCGGGGGATGGTGGCCTGGCTGGGCGGACGTCAGGCCGAGGTGCTGTACGACCGCGAGGCGCGTCACGACGGCAAGACCGGCTACACCCTGCAAGATATGTTGAAGTTGGCTACCGCCGGCCTGACCAGCTTCTCCACCGCTCCGCTGAAGGTTTCGGTGCTCCTGGCCACGGCCGGCATGGTGATCGGCCTGCTGGTGATCATCTACACCCTGATCGCTTATTTCTTCGGCGCGGTGCAGCGTGGCTGGACCAGCCTGGCGCTGATCGTGGTGTTCTTCGGCGTCGGCCAGCTCGGCTGCACCGCCATCGTCGGCGCCTATGTCGGCCGTATCTTCATGCAGATCAAAGGCCGCCCGCTCTATCTGATCCAACGGGTGGTGCGCGGTCCGTCCATGGACCGGGAGGTCTGACGTGGACGTCGCCGAGTTCGACAAGTTCGCCGACGAGTATCGCGCGCTGCATGCCGACAATATCCGGCTGTCGGGCGAGGATCCTGAATACTTCGCCCGCTACAAGATCCAGGACCTGCGCCGCCGCTGGGACGCCGCCGGCCGTGCGGAGCCCGCCGCGGCCCTCGATTTCGGAACCGGCATCGGCAATTCGATCCCCCACCTGGCCAAGGCGTTCCCCTCGACCCGCCTGACCGGCCTGGACGTGTCGCAGAACAGCCTGGACCTGGCCGAGCGCCGCTTCCCCGGCATGGCGCACTATGTCCGCTACGACGGCTGGCGGGCGCCGTTCGAGAACGCCAGCTTCGACCTGATCTTCTCGGCGTGCGTGTTCCACCACATCGACGCGGCAGAGCATCGCGAGATATTCGCCGAACTGCGCCGCCTGCTGCGGCCCGGCGGATTGATGGTCATCTTCGAGCACAACCCGGTGAATCCGGCGACTCGTCACATCGTGGCCACCTGCCCGTTCGACGAGAACGCCGTGCTGATCCCGGCCCCCAAGCTCAAACGCAGCCAATTGGACGCGGGCTTCCGCCAGGTCCAGGTGGCCTACACCGCCTTCTTCCCCGGCCAGCTGCGCCTGCTGCGACCCCTGGAGCCGATGCTGGCGGGCTGCCCGCTCGGGGCGCAGTACTGCACCCTGGCCGAGGCGTGAGCTGAAAACCCCCCGCCGCGCTTGACCTTGAGCCGCGGCGCCGTATTGGGGCTGACATGGCCGAACCGCTGCCCGCCCTACCCAAGTCCGTGACCAAGGACATCGCCCGCCTCGATCTCACCGACGCGGTGACCCAGCACCGGCAGCTATGGGAAACCTACGGCCACGACATCACCAACTTCGCGGTCAATCTCGCGGTCGCCATCTTCATCCTGCTGCTGACTTTCTGGGCGGCGGGCTGGGGCGCGGGCATCGCACGCAGGGCCATGGGCCGGGTGCGCCGGCACAACGGCGAAACCGACGTCACCCTGCAGAGCTTCATCGCGTCGCTGACCCGCTACGTCATCATCATCGTCGGCCTGGTGGCGGTGCTGCAGCAGCTGGGGGTCAAGACCACCTCGGTGCTGGCGGTCCTGGGCGCGGCGTCCATCGCCATCGGCCTGGCCCTGCAGGGCACCCTGAGCAATGTCGCGGCCGGGGTGATGCTGCTGCTGTTCCGCCCCTACCGGGTCGGCGACATGGTCGAGATCGGCGGTCGTCAGGGCGTGGTGAAGACGCTGGACCTGTTCGTCACCGAGCTGGCCACCGCAGACGGGCTGAAGGTGATGGCGCCTAACGGCAAGATTTTCGGCGACTTCATCGTCAACTACACCACTCCGACCAAGCGCCGGGTCGACGTGGTCTTCCATATCGGTCCGCGCCAGGATCTGTCGGCGGTGCTGGAGGCGATGCGGGGTCTGCTGGCGGCGGACAAGCGGGTGCTGAAGGACCCGGCGCCCCTGCTCGAGGCCCTCGGCCTGAACGAGCTCTACGCCGAAGG
This sequence comes from Caulobacteraceae bacterium, assembly GCA_947475845.1. Lineage (GTDB taxonomy): Bacteria > Pseudomonadota > Alphaproteobacteria > Caulobacterales > Caulobacteraceae > BOG-938. The sequence continues at coordinate 8,829 of CANJMO010000006.1, forward strand.
CGCCGTGCGCGCCTGGGTCAAGGCGGCCGACTATCACGCGGTGAAGACCCTGATCGTGTTGGAAGTCCAGAAACTGTCGATTGCGCAGGGCGGCCCGCACCCGCCGCCTGCCTAGGTCAGGCCAGTTTGGCCGCCTCGGCGAACAGCAGCAATTCCCGGAAGGCGACGACGACATGATACAAGGTGCTGGCCGGCGCGGCGTCGGTCACGCCCCGGCCGTCGCCGTCGAACTGGTCCATCCACAGGCCCGGCGTATCGGTGGCCAGATAGGTGTCGAGGACGGCCAGGGCGACCCGGGCCGCAGCCTCAGCCGCCCCTGGAACGCCCTCGCGCGCCTTGGTGATATGAGCCTTGATCAGTTCGGTTTGCGGCCAGGCCCGGCGCGAATGGCGCACCTGCCGGCCTCCCCGGTCGCATTCGTCGACGGCGAGGCCTGAGCCGTCCAGGCCGTAGCGGGCGGCGTAGGCGTAGAGCACATCCGCTTCGGCCCGGGCTTCGCCGACGCCGCGCGCCTTGGCCCAGGCCAGGAGCCAGGTCCATTCGAAGTGGTGGCCGGGGGCCACGACATCGCCCGCCTGACCCGGCGCGGGGCCGAGGTCGGCGGCGAAGTATTCGCGCAAGGTCCCGCTGCCGGCATCGAAGAAGCGGCTCTTGAACAGGGCGACCATGCGCGAGGCGGTCTCCTCGAAGCGGGCATCGCCGGTGGTCTCGGACCACTCCAGGGAGGCTTCGAGCAGATGCATGTGGGGGTCGGAGCGCCGCGGCAGGGCCGGCGGGAAGCTTTCGACATAGCCACCGTTGACCGGATCGGACAGCTTGGCGTCGAGCAGATCGAGGATCCGGCCCGCCAGGTGGCGCGCACCGGGATCGCCGGACGCCTTGTGATACCAGGCCAGGGCGAACAGGCCGAAGGCGTGGTCGTAGGTGTCGCGCTTCTGATCGAGCGGGGCCAGATCGGGGGTCATGGTGTGCAAGAAGCCCGCTTCGCCGTCGCGGGCCCAGCAATCACGCACCAGAGCCTTGTAGCCCGCGTCCGCCACGGACCGGGCCGGAGCCCACCAGCCGCGCACGGCGGCTTCGGAAAAGACGTAGAGCTGGCGCGCCTGCACCCGCATCCGGCGAGGCGAGGCGAGATCTGGAGACCCGTCAAAATTCAGGCGCTCGTGGAACGCGCCCGAGGCGTCGACCCCGACCGTGCCCCAAAGCGGCAGGGCGTCTTCGCAAAGCCAGGCCCGCGCTCGCGCGGCGGCCTGTTGCAGCAGGGCGCTCATGAGCCGCGCAGCAACTTGACCTGCTCCAGCAGCTGCTTGACCTCCTGAGCGCGCGAGCGAGGGAGGACCACCACGGCGTCTTCGGTCTGCACCACAATCAGGTCCTTCAGGCCTATCACCCCGACGGTCTTGCTGCCGGCCCACACCAGGCAATCCTCGGTGTCGATCAGAACGGCGTCGCCCCGTTGAAAGTTGCCGGACTCATCGCGCGGCCCCAGCCGCCAAAGTTCGCTCCATGAACCGACGTCGGCCCAGTCGACTCCGATCGGGGCCACCGCCGCGCGGTCGGTCTTCTCCATCAGGGCGTAGTCGATCGAGATCGACGGGCAAGCGGCAAAGGCGGCTTCGTCCAGATCGATCTCCACGCCGCTGCGGCGCGCGCGGTCCAGGGCCAGGCGGCTGGCCGCCACCACTTCGGGGGCGAGACGCTCCATCTCAGACAAAAGCACCCGGGGTGCGAACAGGAAGATGCCGGCGTTCCAAAGATAGCGGCCGCTGGCCAGATAAGCCTTCGCCGTTTCCAGGTCCGGTTTCTCGGCGAAGCGGACCACCTTGCGCACGGTCCCGTCAATCACCTCGCCGCCCTCTATGTAGCCGTAGCCGGTCTCCGGGACGGTGGGGTCCACGCCGAACGTCACGATGTGGGTCTGGGCCACCGCGGCCGCCCGGGCGAGGGTAGCGCTGAAGCCCTCGGCGTCGAGGATCACATGATCGGCCGGCATCAGTAGGACGAGGACTTCAGGGTCGGCGGCCTCGGCCACCAGGGCGGCGATCACGGCCACCGCGGCGGTGTTGCGGCCGAATGGCTCCAGAACCACGGCCTGGGCGGACCGGCCCAACTGGGCCATCTGTTGTTCGACGATGGCCGCGTGACGGCGATTACAGATCAGGATCGGCTCAAGGGGCTCAAGGCCGTCGATGGCGATCACCCGCTGCACCGACTCCTGGATCAGGGTCTGCTGTGAGCCCAGAGCGTGGAATTGTTTAGGAGCATTGTCCGTAGACAGCGGCCACAAGCGCGTGCCCGATCCGCCGGACATCACAGCGGGAATCAACTTTTGCTTCAAAATCCAGGCTCCCGTTGGCCGTTGCCGGACGTTCTATCAGCCGCCGCGAAACTGGGTTCTAGCCATTGACGCGGGTCATGCGAAGGGCAGATACGCCGTAACGTTAAGGGGTTGCGATCTCTGAGGGCGCACGATAGACGGAGCCCTCGCCGGTTCGGGTCTGCGGAAGCCTTTTTTGGCGTCTTGTCAGCGCCTTGGGATTCCTTTGATTTTGAATATCACTGGGAAATAGATTTTCGTGACACGCCTGCCCCGACACTATGTAGCGGCGCGAGGGTCCTTCGCGAGCGAACTTGCCGCCGCGGGCAGGGATTTCGCCCAATCCTTCCAGCAATGGCGTCTGTGGACGACGCTGGCGTTCAACGACATCCTTTCGCGCTATCGCGGCTCTCTGCTCGGTCCGTTCTGGATCACCCTGAGCACCGGCGCCTTCGTGATCGGCATCGGCATCGTCTACGGCAGACTGATGCACGTTCCGACCGAAAAATACGTGCCGTGGATGGCCACCGGGGTGGTCATCTGGAACTTCATCTCCTCCACCGTTCTCGAGAGCGGCGACGCCTATATCCACAGCTCGGTCATCATCCGTTCGGGCTCGCTGCCGCTTCCCATATTCGTCTGGCGGGTGATCTGCCGCAGCATCGTGAACCTCGCTCACCAGGTCACCGTGATTATCGCGGTCGCCCTCTGGTTCCATTTCCTGCTGAAGATCAACCTGCCCATGCTTGTGGTCGGCACGGTGCTGGTGGTCGTCAATGTGTCGTGGGTGTCGTTCTTCACCGCCATAGCCGCAGCGCGCTTCCGCGATATCCAGCAGGTTAACGCCACCCTGATCCAGCTGGTCTTCTTCATCTCGCCGGTGATCTGGATTCCCAGCGACATGCAGGGCGTGCAGAACCTGCAGAGTCTCCTGCTCACCCTGAATCCGGTCTACCATCTGCTGAACGCGATGCGGAACCCGATCCTGGGCCTGCCCGTGCCGCTGCACAGCATCGCCTTTCTGGTCGTCATGGCCGTCCTCGGCTGGGCCTTGGCCTTCATGCTCTACGCTTCGGTCCGGCGCCGGATCGTGCATTACCTCTAGGACGGGCCATGGCATCGATCGATATTCGCGGCCTGACCATCCGCTTCCCCGTTTATGGCGCCGACCATCGGTCGTTGAAGCGGCAGCTCACCCGCGCTGTCGGCGGCGCGCTCGACCGCAAGCGCAAGTCGGGACCGCCGCTCCTCACCGCCCTGAACGACGTCTCGCTCAAGCTGGGTCCGGGCGACCGCCTAGGCCTGGTGGGCCACAACGGCGCCGGCAAGACCACCCTGCTGCGCGCCATCGCCGGGGCCTACGCGCCTGACGAAGGCTCCATCGAGGTGGAGGGCCGCGTCGCGTCCCTGCTGGATCTGATGGTCGGTATGGACCCCTTCGCCACGGGGATGGAAAACATCCGTCTGCGCGCCCTGCTCATGGGACTGTCGGACAAGCAGATCAAGGATCGCGCCGAGGAGATCGCCGAGTTCAGCGCGCTGGGCCCGTTTCTCGGCATGCCTGTGAAAACCTATTCCGCCGGCATGATCGCCCGCCTGGCGTTCTCGATCGTGACCACCGCGGATGCGGACATTCTGCTGATGGACGAGTGGATCGGGGTCGGCGACGCCGATTTCCGCCATCAGGCGCAGCTGCGCCTGACCAAGATGGTCGAAGGCTCGAAGATTTTCGTCTTTGCCTCGCACGACTTCACCATGCTCAAGAAGATGTGCAACAAATTCCTCGGCCTGAAGGGGGGCGCCTGCATCCCCTTGGAGTCCGAAGCCGAACTGGACGATTTCGTCGCGACGGCCTAATCGGGCCGGTAGTCAGATAAGGCGGCCACTGGCCGTCCTCAGGAGGAAACTATGGACATCTGCGTGGTCGGCCTGGGCAAGCTCGGCTCGCCGCTCGCCGCCGTCCTGGCCAGCAAGGGCCACAACGTTATCGGTGTGGACCTCAACGCCTACTTCGTGGATGCGTTGAACGCCGGACGCGCGCCCGTCGTGGAACCCCAACTGCAGGAACTGATCGACGCATCCAAGGGGCGTCTGAAGGCGACCCGCGACTACGCCGAAGCCATTCCCCATACCGATATCAGCTTCATCATCGTGCCGACTCCGTCGGACGAGAGCGGGGTCTTCACCAACCGCTTCGTGCTGGACGCCGTGCGCGCCATCGGCGCGGCGCTGAAGACGACCGACCGCTACCATGTGGTCAACATCACCTCGACGGTGATGCCGGGCTCCACCGAAGGCGAGATCCGCCAAGCTCTGGAAGAGTCCAGCGGCCGCACCGTCGGCAAGGACGTCGGCCTGACCTACAACCCGGAGTTCATCGCCCTGGGTTCGGTGGTCCGCAACATGCTCTATCCGGACATGATCCTGCTGGGTGAGTCCGACACTCGCGCCGGCGACGTCCTGGAAGCGGTCTACAAAATCTCGACCAACAACAATCCGCCGATCCAGCGGATGAACCTGGTCAACGCCGAGATCACCAAGATTTCGGTCAACACCTACGTCACCACCAAGATCTCGTTCGCCAACATGCTTGCCGAAATCTGCGAGAGGCTGAAGGGGGCGGACGTTCAGGTCGTGACCCAGGCGCTGGGCAAGGACACCCGCATCGGCGGCAAATACCTGCAGGGCGCGCTTGGCTTCGGCGGGCCGTGCTTCCCGCGCGACAACATCGCTTTCGGCAAGATGGCTGAGCGGGTCGGCGCCCGGGCCGACATCGCCCTGGCCGGCGAGGCGATCAACAAGCACCAGATCGACCGCATCACCAGCCTGGTGCGCAAGAACCTCGACGCCTCGCGCGAAGTGGCCGTGCTGGGCATGGCCTACAAGCCCGACACCCCCGTGGTGGAAGAGAGCCAAGGCGTGATGATCGCGCACGATCTAGCCGCCTCCGGCGTCAGCGTCGTGGTCTACGATCCCCTGGCCATGGAAGGCGCCCGTTGGGCCCTGAAGGACAATGTCCGCTACGCACAGTCACTGGACGACGCCATCGCCAACGCCTCGACCATCGTCATTTCCACACCGTGCAAGGAGTTCGCGGAGGCCGGGGCGCAGTTGCGCAAGCCGGGCGTGACCGTGATCGATTGCTGGCGGGTGCTGGGCGCCGAACCCGGCGAAGGCGTCGTCCACGTCGGCCGCGGCTGAGGAACCCTGAACAATGGCCGCGCCCCGCGTCCTGATCGACGGATACAACATGGCCCTGAAGCAGGGCACCGGGATCAAGACCTATACCCAATTGCTGGATCAGGCGTTGCAGTCGCTATCGGTCGAAACCAGCTTTCTGTTCGGCCATCCCGTACCATCGACGGATGACGCGCTGCTGCGCGAAGTGCTGTTCTACGACGACAATCCGATGCGCGATCACTCGCCCTTCGGCCGCTTCCGCCGCCGGGCCGAACTGTGGTTCGACGCGAGCCTGAACCGCGCTCCCAAGGTCAAGCGCGTGCTGGACAACGGGGTCGTGGTCCTGGCCGCCAACACCTCCAGCCGCCCCACTGAACGGGCGCTCAACGGCGCGCGGCTGTACGACGTCGCCTGGCGCCGCAGCCTGACCTTCAAGCGCTTCCTCGACGTCGATCTGCCCGAAACCTTCGACGCCGTGCACATGACCTACCCGCTGCCGATCCAGGCGACCGGCAAGGCCAAGAAGGTCGTCACCATCCACGACCTGATCCCGTTGCGCCTGCCCTACACCACCACCGACGACAAGACCGAGATGCTGCGCCGCCACCGCAAGCTGTGCGCCGACGCCGATCTGATCTTCACCGTCTCGGAATTCTCCAAGACCGACATCGTGCAGCTGCTGGGGGTCGATCCGGCCAAGATCGTGGTCACCTATCAGCCTTCCCGCTTCGCCCCCCTGCGCCAGCCGGAGATGCGTGAGCGGACCAAGACGCTCCGCCGCTACGGCCTGGACGACAAGGGCTTCGTCCTGTTCGTCGGCGCCATCGAGCCCAAGAAGAACCTGGGCCGTCTGCTCAAGGCCTATGCCGAGGCGGATGTCGATGTCCCGTTGGTGGTGGCCGGCCCGCGCGGCTGGATGTGGCAGGACGAGATCGGCTGGGTGGTCGATTCCCGAGACCCTGCCGTGCACAAGAAGATCCGCTTCCTCAACCACGTTTCGGGCGAGGATCTGCGCTTTCTGGTGAGCGGCGCGATGGCCCTGACCTTCCCGTCTCTCTACGAGGGCTATGGCTTGCCCCTGGTCGAGGCGATGAGTTTCGGCGTGCCCGTCCTGACGTCTCGCTCGTCTTCCCTGCCCGAGGTGTGCGGCGACGCCGCGCTCTACGTCGACCCCTACGACGTGCGCGACATTCGAGAAAAGATCGAGCGCCTTGTAGGAGATCAGCCCCTAAGGGACTATCTATCCGAGCGCGGGCTCCAGCGGGCCCAGCAACTCAGCCCCGCCAATTTCGCCGAGCAGGTCGCCGACGGATATCGTCGCATCGGCCTGCTTGACTAAACCGCCAGATTTTCCGGGAGGATTTCCGATGTCCGAACTCGCCGTCAAATACCATCCCGAATTCGTGCCCGGCACCACGGTCGAAGACGTCCAGGAATACTGGAACCGGCGGCCGTGCAACCTGCGTCACTCCACCAAGCCGGTGGGGACGAAGGAGTATTTCGACGACGTCGAAGAGCGCAAATACATGGTCGAGCCGCATATTCCCGGCTTCGCCGAGTTCCCGAAGTGGAAGGGCAAGAAGGTCCTGGAGATCGGCTCGGGCCTGGGCACCGACGCCATCAACTTCGCCCGCGCCGGCGCCGACTACCACGCCACCGACCTGTCCGACGAAAGCCTGAAACTGGCCCGCCAGCGGTTCGAGGTCTACGGCGAGAAGGGGACGTTCACCCCGGGCAACGCCGAAAAACTGTCCAGCTTCATCACCGAACGCGACTTCGATCTGATCTATTCGTTCGGCGTCATCCACCACACGCCCAACCCGGAAAAAGTGCTCGGCGAGGCGCGCAAGCTGATCGCCAAGGACGGCGAGTTCCGGGTCATGCTCTACGGAAAGAACAGCTGGAAGGACATCATGATCGAGGCCGGCCTCGATCAACCCGAAGCCCAGGCCGGCTGTCCGGTGGCTTTCCGCTACACCCACGACGAGGTGCGCGAACTGTTCGCCAAGCAAGGCTTCGAAGTGACCCGCATCGACCAGACGCACATCTTCCCGTACGTGATCGAGAAATACATCAAGTACGAGTATGAGATTCAGCCCTGGTTCAAGGCCATGCCGCAACAGATGTTCGAAGCGCTCGAACGCGCCATGGGCTGGCACCTCCTGATCTACGCCAAGCCGGTCTGAACAGACCCCGGCGCTCCCCCGCTTCTTTGAGGACGACATGAAAACGGCATTGGTTCTGGGCGCTGGCGGCTTCATCGGCGGCCATCTGGTCAAGCGGCTCAAGCGTGAGGGCTTCTGGGTCCGCGGCGTGGACCTGAAGTTCAACGAGCATGCCGAGACCGAAGCCGACGATTTCGTCATCGGCGACCTGCGCGAGCAGGACGTGGTGCGCTCGGTGATCGACCGCCGCTTCGACGAGGTCTACCAACTGGCCGCCGACATGGGCGGCGCCGGCTATATCTTCACCGGCGAACACGACGCCGACATCATGCACAACTCCGCTAGCATCAACCTGAACGTGGCGGACACGGCGTATAAGCGGAACATCAAGCGGACCTTCTATTCGTCCTCGGCCTGCATGTACCCGGCCTACAACCAGGAAGACCCGGACAACCCCAACTGCGCCGAAGACTCGGCCTATCCCGCCGCGCCCGACAGCGAATACGGCTGGGAGAAGCTGTTCTCCGAGCGCCTGTTCCTGGCCTATAACCGCAACCACGGCACCGAGAACCGCGTCGCCCGCTACCACAACATCTTCGGGCCCGAGGGCACCTGGGAAGGCGGCAAGGAAAAGGCTCCGGCCGCGATGTGCCGCAAGGTGGCCCAGGCCCGGTCGGGCGACACCATCGAGATGTGGGGCGACGGCCTGCAGACCCGCAGCTTCCTCTATGTCGACGAGTGCCTGGAGGGCACCACCCGCCTGCTGCGGTCCAACTGGGAAGGCCCGGTTAACATCGGCTCCGACGAGATGGTCACCATCAACCAGCTGCTGGGCACGGTGGCTCAGATCGCCGGCAAGACGATCCACATCAACCACATCCCCGGCCCCGTCGGGGTGCGCGGCCGCAACTCCGACAACCGTCTGATCCAGGAAAAGCTGGGCTGGGCGCCGTCGCAGACGCTGGTGAAGGGTCTTGAGAAGACCTACGAGTGGATCGAACGTCAGGTGATGCGCAACGCTGCCTGATCCAGCTCGGGACGCGGTCATGACCCTGCCCCTGGAGCCCATCAGCCTGGGTTTCCGCTGCGACACCAAGTTCCAGATCTGCCGTGAACTCTATCAGCGCGCCTATTCGGGCGCGTCTTTAGAGCGCTTGCGCGAGGTGCTGCTGTCCAGGCAGGCGGCCGAGGTTTTCCCTCGTCACCTGTTCGACTGGCAGATCACGCCGGTCGAGGCGTTGTTGGCCTATCTGGAGAACGATTTCACCGGGGTGTTCGAGCGCCGTGACCTGTTCGTCGCTGCGGACGGGATGGTGACGCATCGCCATCTGCACACCCTCCATCCGCACGACTTCCATGCGGTGGACGGCGTCCTGAACGATGCCGTGCTGGACGCGCAATACGATGCGGCCCGGGCGAAATTCGAGCACTTGGCAGCCAAGTTCCGCCGGCTTCTGGAGCAGGCTGGGCCGTTCCTCTACATCCGCAGCGGTGGGCCGGACCGGGCCCAGGCCGCGCGGCTGATCGCCTGCCTTTCCGCGCGCTCGCCAGACCATGAATTCCGCATCCTGTTCACCGACCCCCAGCCGGAGTCTGGGGTGACCGACCTCGACCCGCGACTGACCTGGGTGGTGCTGGATCCGGCCGTGGCCAAGCCCGAGCCCGAGCCCATGCAATGGGAAGGCGACGACGCAAACTGGAGCTCGCTATTGCGGGGCTTCGACCTGGGCTTGCCGCGCGGGCCGGTCATCACCTCCCACCTCAATCGAATGGAGGAGCCGGCGGCCGACGATCTGCGTGACGTCGAGTTGGAGTGGCGCCGCTTGCCCCAATGGTCCCTGGCCGGACCCTTGCCGCAGACCTTCGCCATTCCGCCGGCGGCATGGGACTACGCCGCCATATCGGGGCCGCTGGAGTCGCTGGCCGAGCGCGCGGCGCAAACCGTGTATGTGACCGTCGAGGCCCTGCAAGGATCGGTTGGAGTCGTGCTGACCCGTCCCGATGGGTCGGAGTTGATCGGACGAGAATTCTGCGTGGTCCAGGGCGAGGGTCCGGTCCGTCTGGCCCTTGACCTTCCCACGGATGTGGGCCCGGCCAATATCCTGTTGCGCAACCATGGCCGGGGCGGCGAGCCGGGGGTGGCCCGCATCGACGCGGTGCAGGTCGCTCCGGCGACCTAGGCCAACTACCGGCCGAAAAGGCGGGCCAAAAGGCGCAGCGGCGCGCTCATGCGCCAGCTCGTCGAGCGCAGCACCGCCGTTATCTGTGCTTCGGTGTCCCGTTCACCGGTTTCGCAGCGTTCGGCCAAGAGTTGGGAATTGCGCCGCTCGTCGTCCAGTTCTCGCTCCAGCTGAGCCACACGCGCCTCGGCCGCCTCGGCCTTGGCCAGGGCTTCATTGGTCTGTGCGGCCCCTGTGAGGATTTCCGTCATATAGTTATTGCGGGAAGTGTAGCGGTCGAAGAAGCGGTGGTCCTCCCGTTCAAAGGCCGCGACATAGTCGGCAAAGCGATCGGCGATCGGCCCATCCGGCTGCGGTTCAGCCACCAACAGGTCCAGGGCGTGGTCCACATCCAGGATCCGCGATAGCCGCTCGCGATGCACGATCAGTATCTCGGCGGCCTGGTCGGCCAGGGTGAACAGGGCGAACAGGGCGGCGGTCTTAGCCAATTTCTCGTCGGAAAGCCCGGCGGCCACATCGGCGCGCACGCGCGAGCTCAGGTCGCGGACATAAAGGGCGTCGCCCTGGATCGGCCGACCACCGGTGTTCATCGAGGGATGGGCGTCCAGATAGGGAAGGGGCAGGGCGGCCGAGGCATAGGTGCGCACCGACAGGCCGAACAGGTCGAAGCCTTTCTCGCGCATCAGCCGGTCCATGTTGTGGAAGCTGTTGTCGTTGGCGTCGTGCGAACCGTAGAAGCTGACCTCGACGCTGACGCCCAACAAGGACGGCTGCGACAACAAATGGGTGACCGAGCGCAGCACCTCATAGTCGGGCCCGTCGATATCCAGCTTCAGGAAGTCGGCGTCGTAGAAGCCCGCCGCCTTCAGATAGGGCGGCAAATGGATGATGGCGTCAGGACCGGTGTTCTCGAGCGCCTTGTCGGTCTCGGCCTCGGACGGAGCGTACACCTCGAAGGTCCGCGCATAGTCCAGGTCAAACCCGCCCTTCGGCGTGGTCAGCCAATCCTGCTTGAGCATGGTCTCGTGGAAATAGGCGTCGATCGACTGGGGTTGGCGGCCTTCTTCGCGAGCGCGGCGCAGGTCGTAGGTGCGCTCATAGGCCAATCGGCCGGCGGGCCAATGGTGCCAATAGGCCTTGGAGCCGATCCGGGTTTTCAACGGATGCCCGTCGGGCATGCCGACCCAGCCGGCCGCGTATCGGACATTGGGATTGTGTTCGGCCTTGCTCAGGCGGGCGACTTCCTCTGCATTGGTGTCGAACCCGATGGCCGAAAGGTGGTCGCCGAACGTCCGCCATCCGCGCGCAAGCCCTCCGGCGCAACCGACGTCAACCAGCTTGAAGGCTTCCTGCCTCAGCTTGCCCGCCACGTATTCGGCGAACTTGCTTGAATGGCGAAAACCTTCAATGCCGCTACCCGCTTCCGACACATCCGTCTCCGTCATCGGGCGCCTTAGCAGCCCAGCTTACCCTAGGCCTGACCACGCGCCGGACGATAAGGGAAGCAGAAAATCGGCGACCACGCCGCAGTCTATCGGCCGCCGAGCAGCCGAGCGAGCCAGCCGCGGCGGCCGGCGCTTGGCAAGGGCGGCGCAGGCAAGCTTTCCTCGTAAGTTCGGGTGATCCGGTCACCGCCGTGCACCGTCAGCGCCCAAGGCGCCAGCGCGTCTTCCCACCGGCGGTTGTGGCCTTCCCATTCGTGGCCGGGCTCCTTGTCGGATTCCAAAAGCGTCCAAGCCTTGAAAACCTCTCCCTCGAGGGCGCTGAGGGTCTGGTCCTCGCCGTCATAGCCGACGAACAGGATCTGGAAGGCGTGGCCGGGATCGGCTTGGCGCAGCAACGCCATCAGCCGCACGACCTCGTCATAAATGCGGATTTCCTTGCAGACATAGAGGAACGGGCCAGGCTGGCGCAGGTGGCGGCGGAACTTGGCGGCCAGATGTTCGAACTTGCCGCGCGCGGCCGCATAACCCGCGTCGATCGCGGCTTCGTCCAGGACCCCGTCCACCTCATGGAAATCGTGCGGATGGCGCGTCCCTAGCCGGCTATGGACCACCTCGCCGTTGTCGACGATCAGGTCCTCGCGCTCGAACACACCTTGGAAATCGCGCTCCAGATATTCCAGCACGGCGGCGAACGGCGTGATCTGCCAGTCGAAGATGTGCCGCTCGAAACTGCGCTGACCGCGTTCGTTCGTTTGCAGAAGGTCGCGCAGGTCGTGCTCTGTACCGTCCGGATGCTTGCGCATGTAGAGCGCCCGCGAGAGCTGGTATTTCACCTCGCAGGCATATCCCAGACTGATCGGTTCGAACGGGCCGCCCATTTTAGGCCGTGGCGAATTCGGATTCGCGCACGACCCACATGCGCTTCAGATGCACCGGCGCCCGCAGGGGATCGGTCCAGTTCTGCAGGATCATGCGCGAGGTGTCGGCCGGGTCGTGGATATGCAACCACATCTCGACGGTCACGGGAGAGGGCGGCACCTCGGCGCGGGTCTGGAACTCGACGCCATCCGCATCCAGCACGCCGATCGCGAAGCCCTGGTGCACGGCGTCGAATTCGGCCACCAGCCATTGCTTGCCGGGGAACATCAGGCCCCGGTCCAGCTCCATCACAGCGCCATAGGCCCAGGCGGCGTTGTCCGGCTGGAAGTGCACCTCGTAGGCCCCATTGATCAGGTGAATATGGCTCTGACCGACCGCCTCGATGGTCATGGGATTGAGCGGCACGCGGCGGATTTCCAGGTCCTCGCGATCGTGCAGCGAAGTGGTCATGACCCCCTCCTCCAGCACCAGCCGTTTAAGCGCGCCGGTGTGCTGCAGCGTCTTGAAGCTCATCAGCTGCTGGAGTTTCCAACCCAGGCGCTCCCAGTTGGTCATGGTCGGCTTGCCGAAATTGCGCTCCAGCCGGTCGTAGAGAGTCTGCAGCCGCACCATGGTTTCGAAGATGTCTTCTTCGCGCGTGGGCGTGTCCATGTAGTTGGATGCGCCCACCGAACCGATCACGTGGCAAGCGGTGGCGCGATAGGTGAACCGCGGCGTTCCGTGGGCCGCCAAGGTGATGATCATCAAGGTGTCTTCGGCCGTGTGCATCGCCCAGCCGTCCAGTTCCAGAAACTGAAGCAGATCTGAAGACGCCAGGAAGCCGTTGGGGGCGAACGCGCCCATGATGGTCCAGGCGTCGCCATGCGCCGGCGCAATCCCCTCATTGTCGATGTTGATCGACCGAGTTTCCACGTCCGGGGGGGTGTCCTCGCTTTCGCGCACATCCAGGAAGGCGCTATAGGCGAACAGGCGGCCTTCCGGCGCGTCGGGAATCTGGCGGATCAGGCCCGCGAAATGTTCGGGCAGAACAAAGTCGTCGTCATCCAGGAAGGCGAAATAGGCGGCGGTGACGGCGCGCAGCCCCTCGACCATGGTGCGGGCCCGGTCGCCGCCAAGGCAGTCGACAATGTCGAAGCGTTCGATCCGCTCCCAGGAGGCGTTGGTGATCTCAGCCAAGTCGATGGCCTTATAGCGCACGAAAATCACCCGGAACCTGCCAGCGGTTTGGGCTTCCAGTGATCGGATCGCGCGCAATATGGTCGCAACCGGGCGGCCGCCGATTCGCACCACCACGTCGATCAGGGGTGACTGCGAAGCCGGCGCGCTGCGGCCCCCGCGATCCTTCCACTCTTCGAAGTAGCGGACCGCATTGGCGATCATGACCTCGGAGGCGAAGTTCTCCTCGAAGATCTTGCGCGCGGCCCTGGCTTTTTGCGCCGCTCCAGCGGGATCGGCGCGGATGGCGGTCATGGCCGCGTCAATCTGGCCGAACACCTCCTGCACTGAGCGGTTCGGGTCGAAATAATAGACGTTGTCGCCGTAGTTCTTGCGGATCCAGGGAATGTCCGGACAGATCGCCACCGCGCCCACCGAGGTGATCTCGAAAATGCGGTTGGAGATGACGTCGTCCAAAAGGTGGCCGCGCGACAGCACCGCGAGCCCCACCCCAAAGCGGGCGTATTCCTTCTGCACCGCGTTGCCGTCGAAGGCCGGCGAGCCGAAATAGCGTTCGCCCTGCAGGTATTGCCAGCTTTCGGGCGGGCCATAGATGCGCATATAGTCTCTGCGCACCAAGGCGCGGAACAGGGGCCGCGAGCGCGGATCCCAGTTGGTGCCAAAATAGCAAAGTCCCAACTCGCCGGTTGCGGCGAGGCCCTCCACGTCGCTGACGATCTCTTGGCGTTGGGGCGTGTTGTAGTAGGACCCCACATGCTGCGGCTTGCCCGCCCCCGCACAGAAGGCGTTGAGGAAGGTATGCAGGCTGTCGGCTATGGTCATATAGCCGTCGTACGTCAGCAGGTTCTGGAAATACTCGGGCTTTTCCCAGAACCTAAGGCGCGGTTCGTGGATGGCGCCAAAGGTGGGCACATCGGTCAGTTTGGGCTGGGTCGAGGCCACGGCAATGACGAAATCGAGGTTAGCCGCCAGGATTTCATTGGAGGTGGTCACGTGGATGAATTCGTGGCCGATGCGCCGGGCGCCTTCCTGCAGCGATTTGAACGCCTGGTTCTCCGCCTTGTCCCGCCAGGGATTCAAAAAGCCGATCCGATATCCCGTCTGACTCATGAGCCTTCCCGACCGCCGCATGGGCAGTCGCTGCGATAGCCTTTTAGCGCAATAAATCCAAGGGGAACGCGCCACGGCTAGCGGGGTGAAATATCCCGATACCGAATGTGTATTGCAGCGCCGGCCCGGCGCCCTTACGCGGCTTGCATCATCTTTTCCCGACCTTGTCTGTAAGGACCCGGATCGGATTCAACTTACGACGGACATAACGCCATGGCCCTCGCTTTCATCGACCTCAAGGCTCAGCAAGCCCGCATCCGCGACCGCCTGGACGCCGCCATCGGCAAGGTGCTCGACCATGGCGCCTACGTCATGGGCCCCGAGGTCGGTCAGTTCGAGAAAAGTCTGGCAGCGTTCGGTCAGGCGGAGTTGGCCCTGTCCTGCGCCAACGGCACCGACGCGGTGGTGCTGCCGCTGATGACGTGGGGCCTAGGCCCAGGCGACGCGGTGTTCTGCCCCAGCTTCACTTTCGCGGCGACAGCGGAAGTGGTGCCCTGGACCGGAGCGACCCCTGTATTCGTGGATATCCTGCCGGACACCTACAACATGGATCCCGCGCATCTGGAGGCGGCGATCGCCGGCGTGCTCAAAGAGGGCCGCCTGAAGCCTAGGGCCGTAATCGCGGTGGACCTGTTCGGCCAGCCGGCCGACTATCCCAAGCTCGCCGATATCTGCCGCCGCCACGGCTTGAAGCTTCTGGCCGACAGCGCGCAGGGTTTCGGCTGCACCCTGGACGGCAAGCATCCGCTGCATTGGGCCGACGCGGCCTCCACCAGCTTCTTTCCGGCCAAGCCGCTGGGCTGCTACGGCGACGGCGGCGCGGTGCTGACCAACACGCCTAGCGACTGGGGCCACATGGACAGCCTGCGGGTGCACGGCAAGGGCGAGGACAAATACGACAATGTTCTGATCGGCATGAACAGCCGGCTGGACACCCTGCAAGCTGCAATTTTGATCGAGAAGCTGGCCATCTTCGCCGAAGAGATCGTGCTGCGGAATGCTGTCGCGGATCGCTACGCTGAAGGTCTGGCCGACGTGGTGACGACGCCTACGGTGATCGCCGGGGGCGTTTCGGTCTGGGCGCAATACACCATCGAGACCGACAACCGCGACGGCCTGGCCGCGCACCTGAAGGACAAGGGCGTACCAACAGCGGCCTACTACCCCAAACCTCTGCACATGCAGACCGCCTACAGGGACTTCCCCGTCGGGGCGGGCGGGCTACCAGTGTCGGAGGCCAAGGGCAAACGTGTGCTGAGCCTGCCGATGCATCCCTATCTGAGTTCGGCGGACCAGGACGTCGTCATCGACGCCGTGCGGGGGTTCTCCGGCTAGGGCGCCTTTGGCCTTTCCCGCCTGCATCAACAAGGGTAGCTAGGGATTTTATTCCCCGGCGCATCGGATATTCATGCTTTCCGTAATCCTGTACGGCCGCAACGACTCGCACGGCTACAATCTGCACAAACGCGGCGCGCTCAGTCTAAACTGTATCGCCGAGGTTCTATCCGAAGACTCAGACGAACTTATTTTCGTCGACTACAACACCCCCGACGAACTGCCGACCTTTCCTGAAGCGTTGGCCGATACCCTGACCAATCGGTGCAAGCAGCGGCTGCGGATCCTGCGCGTCCGGCCGTCCTATCACGCTCAGTTCGTCGGAAAGACGCGGCTAGTCGCCCTGGAATGCCAATCGCGCAACATCGCCGCCCGGCGCTCCAACCCCGAGAACCGGTGGATCCTGTCGACCAACACCGACATGATCTTCTGCACGAAGGACGTCCGCGCCAGCCTCAGCTCGGTGATCGGCGACCTGGAAGACGGCTTCTACCACCTGCCGCGGTTCGAGGTTCCCGAGGGATTCTGGGAGCGGATGGCGCGCCACGACCCGCAGGCGGCCATCAAAGCCATGCGGGCGAACGCCAAAGACTTCCACATGAACGAGGTTGTCTACGGTTATTTCGACAACCTCTATGACGGTCCGGGCGACTTCCAGCTGTTCACCCGGCAGGATTATTTCGACGTCCATGGCTTCGACGAGCGGATGATCCACGGCTGGCATGCCGACGCCAACATGGCGCGCCGGATGAAGCTGTTTCGCGGCAAGGTGAGCACAGCTTTCGACGCGGTCGCCGGTTACCACTGCGGCCACACCCGCCAGGCAACCTCGCTGCACGGCGGCGGCAAGCGCATCGAGAACAGCCAAGCGACCTACATCGCCGACGTCACCGATCCCTATGCGCCCTGGCAGGAGGAGACATGGGGCGCCCCGGACTGGGACATCGAAGAGATTCGGCTAACTGCGAAGGACCACTACTTCCAGGCCCTCAAGGCGGCCGTGCCCACGGCAGGACCGGCCTACAGCGAGGTGGCGCTTAGCGTTGAGAGCTATGGCAAGGTGGGCTACGAGACCGAGCACGTCCTGCCGCACCTGTGCGACCTGGTTTACAACCTGCCGGCTGAGCAGAAGGTATTCTTCTTCGGCGACGACGCGGTCATGGCCAAGGGCCTCAAGGCGTTCATGGACACGGTCGTCCACGCGCCCCGCTTCATGCTGGCCGAAGAGGTGCTGCAGTATCAGCCGGGCCTTGAGGACTTCGACGCTCAGCGCATGCCGTTCGAGAAGGCGGTCGAGCAGGCCAGCCTGTTCGTCATTCAGCACCCCTCGTACGGCCGGCATCCCGAGCCGCAGCGCAAGATGCTCGAGTGGCTGTGCTATCGCCTGCTGTCGATCATCGTCGATGCCGAGCGGCTTAAGCCCGCCGCCCAACGTCGGCGGATCATCGTGGTCAACGGCATCCACAACGGCCTTTCTCTTCAGGTGGAGACCGGCCTCGCCCCCACCAGCATGCCCTACAGCTCCAGGCTCAGGCAGGGGTTCGTGGTCGAGTTGCTGCCGCCGGGTGAACAGCAAGGCTATGTGCCCGAAGAGCGAGAACTTCTGCTCGCCTGCCTGACGGGCCTCGCCGCCGGCGACCCGCCAAAGGGCTGGGAAGCAGTGGCCCTGCAACTGACGCGCATCGTCGCGCGGCCCGACGAATGGGAAGAATTCGGTGTGACCGAGGGGGTTGCGGCCAAGCTCGCCCCCTTGATCGCCGCGGCCGTCCAGAACGCGATCGATCTGAGCGCCGAGCCGCCGGTGGCGATCGAGCATCGCGACGGCGCCACCAACCGGCTGTGCTCGGGCAGCGACTGGTCCAACGAGGAATGGATTCAGGTCGAGCGCCGGTACTTCGGCACCGAGATCACCGGCTTCATGGAGCGGTCGAGGTGGTTGTGGGAGCGCATCTCGCTGACCACCAACATCTGCCGCTATTTCCCGCTGGACAGGCTGAAGACGGCAAAGCTGCTGGTGATCGGCGACGAGCCCGACATCGTCGCCGCTCTCCTGGCGCACTGCGGCTATCAGGTGGTCTACGCGACAGTGGAGGAACTGCAGGCTGGTCAGGCCGACCCCGACGCTTGGGCCGTCACCCTGAACCCGCCGTGGGTCAATATCCCGCCGACCCCTGTCCCATGGCGAGCGGCCAAGCCCGGCGAAGCCAGGGAACACTTCGACGGCATCGTCCTCAGCGCGCCCGCGTGGGTCGAGCAGGGCCACAACGAATGGGACCGGGTGCTGAGCCTGATCGATCCCCTGATCGACGGCGGCACGCCGTTCTTCGGCTCTCTGTCGGTGCAGATGGACACCTTGATCCACGAGGGTTCGCTCAGCCTGCTGGAATGGAAGACGCTGTTCGCCAAGGACGGACCCTTGGGATCGCGAGGCTTTGTCCAGCTCGGCGAATTCGACGCCCGCATTCCCCTGGACACCGTGGTCCGCTTCGAGGCGAAGGACGGCGAAGGTCTGCTGCCCGGCTTCTCGTTCGGGCGCGGGGTGTTCGTCACCTCGGCGGTGGTCGCCGCGACCTGGCCCAAGGCGCTCAAGCCTGGCTGGAAATGGCGCCTGACCTGGCCGGCGCCAAAGGATCGTTTCCACGAGCGGCTCCAGCGTAGGATCATGGTCAGCACCCAGGACCGGGTCTTCCTGCGCCAGTTGTTGCAGGACCTCGCCGCCGGCAAGCCGCGTCCAGGATGGGAGCGTCTGGCGCCCGAAGTCGCCTCCGCCACCGCCGACGATCCCAGCCTGTTCGGCATAACCCCGAAAGCGGGCGCGGCCATCTTCGACAAGGCCCGGACGGCGATCCGCGCGGCGATCGCGCGGTCGGCCGTGGAGCCGATGACCATAGGCCTGCGCTCCGACGCCCGCACCCGCCTGGCATCGACCGAAGACTGGGAAGACAGCCATTGGATGACCCGCGCGGTCGGGCTGTTCTCGTCGGACATCGGCCACATATTCAACCGTAGCTGGTGGACGTGGGAGCGCATTTCCCTGGTCGGCAACCTGCTGGCTTCAGGGGTGAACCCGGAGAAGACCCGCGTGCTGGTCGTATCGCCCCAGGCGGACCACATCAGCCACCTAGTCAGCCATCTGCGCTTCCAGACCACGGTGGCGACGGTGGACGAGCTACTCGGCGGCAAGGACGCCTCGGCGGACTGGAAGGCCATGATGAAGACCGCCTGGCTGAAGCCGGTGCGGCCGGTGCAGTTCTGGAAGGACCGCAAGCGCGATCAGACGTTCGACGCCATCGTCATGCTGCAGAACAGCGCGCTGGAACTGCCCGCCGAGGAGGCGGACGCCGTGTTCAAGGCGCTGGACCCGCTGATGGCGCCCAAGGCCATCATGCATTCCGGCTTCCGCGTGAACCTGACCGCGCAGGACACGGGCGGCGCGGTTCCGCTCGCGGCGTGGCATGATCTGTTCGGCAAAGACGGGCCGCTAGGCGGGCGGGGCTTCACGGCGCAGGGCGGGATTGACCCGCGCACGCCGCTGGACAACGTCATCCGGTATGCGGCGTTCAACGAGGACGAGACCCTGCCGGGCATGTCGTTCGGTGTGGGGGACGCCTTCTTCACGGTCGCGGTGACGAGCGCGTTGTGGCCCAAAAAACTGGCGCCGGCGCCGGCAAGCGCACCGCAACCCACCAACACGCCCTTTAATCCGGCGACTGTCAGTGTTCCCTATACCGACGAAGCCGCATCCGCGGGCGAGGTCGATGGCAGGCAGCTTGCCGGGAAGGCGCCGCGCGGGCGCAGGCCTGCCATTAGCCAGCTGTTTTCTAGTCTTAAGCAACGCTTGAGTGGCTGATATCGTGCCGGTTCGGACTGCGGCGCAGCCCCGAATACAGCCGGTTGTCTGGCTTGCATTCACGGGGGCTTCGATCTAAACGGAGGCCCTCAATAGGGACGCAAGCATGTCGGAATCTTCTCACAAAGCTAGGTCGTCTTACGCCATTTTCGGGTTCGGTGCGGTCGTCGGCCTTGCTTGTGGATTTGGACTTGGATTCCTCGTCTTAAGGGGCCCCAGCAAGGAAGAAGGGCAGCCAAAAGTTCTGACCTCGTCGGAACAATCGGCAGGACAGGCCGCGGCGCTGAAAATTGCGACCGATCCGGCGCTTTGGACCGACTTCCCCGTTGAATGGAAAAAGCTGAAGCCTTTTTCCGAGGCGGGTAAGGCGCCGCTGACGATCAGGACGCCGACTGCGCAGTATGACTATGGCGCGGTTTCTCACCCCATTCCCGCGGATTTGGTCGGCAAGGCCTTGATCCTGCGCGTTGATATCGCTGACGTAAAGCACAGTGTCGGGATATCGCTCGTCGATCCTCAAGGACAGCCTCTTCGCTCTGAAGAACAGGGCCTTTCCGACAAAGACAAGAAGCGTTCGATCTTTTTCCGCGTCACGGCAGAAAGTCTTCCTGCTGCTTTACTGGTTCGTAATTACGGCGACACCTCCGGTGAGCAGGGCGCAATTACTGTAGAGCATGTCTTTTATGCGAAAGAGGCAGCGTTGACCCCCGCTCAGCTCCAAGCTCTCGCTCAAGTGGGCGTGAACAAGAACAGCAATTAGGATTGAACCCCCGCCGTTGCCCATGGCTCTCCGAATCCTCGGTTCTCGGACTGACGCGCGAGAGCCGCACGCTCGATCGGCGCCCCTGACGACAAGGCATGGCGATAGTGAATATGCCCCGAGGTTCGCTATTCGGCGGACGTCCAGCGCCCCCTGAGGCCCGGTCGTCGGCGCCTGCCGAGTCCCCCGACATCACCGCCGCCGCCCTGCGTCTCAACGCCCGCGCCGCCGCCGCCTTCTCTGTCGCCCAGTTTCTCGACCAGGCCCAGACTGCGCCCCTGCTGCAGACCGTCGATCTGGGCTGCCGGCCGCCAGTGATGCAGGACATGGTCAGTCCGTGGCTGGCCTATTGGGCGCGCGAGTTGGACCTGCCTGTGCGCGCCCACCGCAAGCTGTGGGAATATGCCGTGGTCCTGCAGGCTTTCTACGAGGGCGGAGTGCTGAAGCCCGGCTCGCGCGCGCTGGGCTTCGGCGTCGGCGACGAACCTCTGCCCAGCTACATGGCCAGCCTTGGCATGCAGGTGCTGGCTTCGGATATGCCGGGGGTCACTGACCCGGAGGCGATCTTCCAGGACCGGTTCCTGCCGCGTGAGGACTTCGAGAGGCGGGTAGAGGTCAGCGACATTCATTTCGGCAAGCTCAACGACCCCTCACTGCGCGACTTCGACGCCTGCTGGTCGTGCAGCGTGGTCGGCGCCTTAGGGGCCGAGCACATCGCGGAGGAGGCGATGATCAAGTCGATGGATGTGCTGCGCCCGGGGGGGGTGGCCGTGCATGTGATGGAGTTCGCCTTCGCTCCCGATCTTCCCAAGGAGCGCAACGACATCTTCTTCCCGCGCAGTTTCTTCGAGAGCCTGGAGCGGGGCCTGAATGGGCGGGGACACAGGGTGCAGCCGGTCAGCTTCGCGCTGGGGACCCATCCGCTGGACGCCTATATCGACATCGCCGCCCTGGACGTGCAGGGCGCCCTGGCCCTGGAAGATCTATGGCGCTTCGATCCGCCGGCACCCCACCTGAAGGTGTCGATGGGCGATGTGATGACGACCTCCTTCGCCCTGATCGTCACCCGCGGCGGCTGACGCAGCCTAAGCCACCGCCTGCACGCTGCGCAGGCCGATCGTGCGATCATGCGGCGCGGCGGAACTCTGAAATACGAGGTAGCCGTCCTCGCCGACCTGCTGCACATCCAGCCAGATTTCCGCCGACTGCTTGCGGCCGCGCACCGAGACCCGCTCGCTAAGCATGCCGGCGAAGGCGCTGTCGGTGACGAAGGCGTAGAACGGCTCTTCGGTGGCTTCCAGCTCCACCTTCAGCCAGCGGGCGGCGGCCAACTGCTCATGAGACATGTAGACCCGCACGACATAGTCCCAGGGCTTGGTTCCCATGCGGATGCGCCGGGGCGCGCCGTCGCGATAGCGTCCGTCCTCCACCGCTGTGGTGTAGCCACTGCGCGGAGCGCGAAAATCGATGGGCGTGACCGAAGCGGGGGCCTCGGCCGGGCGGCCGGCGATCTGCCGCTCCAGCCGTTCGCGCAGCAGGGGCGCGACATCCTCGGCCGTAGCCTGAGCCGGCAGGTCGAAATAACGCACCAGGTCCGCCAGCCTGTAGCCCACATGCAGGCCATGGACCCGGAACGGCTGGGCCGGAGGCTTTGAGCCGCACTGCAGGGCCGCCCCCCCATTGGCAACCCCGTCGAGCCCGCCCGTAGCCGCCTGCAGCAGCAGGCGGTTTGAGGGGATGGAGACCTTGCGGATCAGGTCGCCACGGGTGTCGGTGACGCCAAAATAGACCGCCTCGTCCATACCGTCGAAGATCATGGCGACAGACATGGTGCAGCCGTCCAGGGCGTAGTCGCCGATATCAACGATCAGGGACAGCTCCCAGGGCTGCTGGGGCTGCACCACCACCGGCTTGCCGTCCGCGCCATCGTTCAGGACCACCCCGTTGCCGCTCAACCGATCCGGGCTCAGAGGCGTCTGCACGAAGACCATATCCGGCTGATCGAGCAGGCCGCCTGCGGCCGCGCTACCCTCGCCGACCGGCGCCCACTGGCCAAGCACCGCCTCGCCGCCCGCCGCCGCTTGGATGCGCTCGCGCTTGGTCTCCATCAGGCGGCGCAGCACCGGATAGATCAGAGCGCGCCCGTCCTGAGCGTGATCGGGGAACTTGGACTCGATGGCCTGGAAATACTGGCTGACGCCGGTGACCAGGGAGAGCTCGTCGTCGATCCGTTGAGGGTGGTTCCAGAAGTCGGACGCGCCGGCGGTGCCGATCGCGTAGACGCAGGCCGAGCCGGGTGCGTGCAGGGGGGTTGCATTGCGCAGGATCTCGCAGAACAGCAGCACGTCTTCGGCCGTCTCTGATTGCCAATGGGCGCGCTCGAACCGCTCCAGGCAGTTGGAGGTGGCCAGGAAGCAGTGGGGCGAAAAGCGCTGCAGAAGGGTGTGGATGTCGCCGAAGGCCGGGCCTTCCTTGAGCAGGGTGATCCCGTTGTCCCATTGAACCTCGCCCTCGGCCGGCGGGGTGCGCTCGCCGTCGTCCAGCTGCAGGATGTCGCTATAGGCGAAGCGGTAGCGGTCGTCACAGCCGGCCATGGCCTGCAGAAGACCATGAAAATGGCCGTCCAGCAGGTAGTCGTCGTCGTCGAGCAGGGCGAAATAGGGCGAGCGGACGGCGTCCAGCCCGGCCACCAGGGTGCGCGAGCGGTTGCCGCCGGGGCATTCGACGATCTGCACCTCAGCGATGCGTTTGAATGGGCCCGCCAGCACAGCGTCCAGGTCGACATCCTTGTAGCGCACCACGATCAGGCGGAAGCGGCCAGCGCTCTGGCCGTCGATCGAGGCGATGGCGCGCTGGATGTAGTCGGTGGATCGGCCGCCGGTGCGGATGATCACGTCGATCAGACCCTCGTCCAGAGCGGCGGCGCGGGCGGTGCGGGCGGCCAGCCAGGCCTGGTGATACTCGAGGGCGTTCTGCAGCAGGGCGGCGGCGTGGAAGCGGGCCTCGAACACTTGCCGGGCCTGCTGCGCGCGGCCTTGCGCGGCGGCGGGATCGGCGGCGATCTGCGCCATGATCTCGTCGATGCGGACGGTGATCTGTTCGGTGGAGGCGAACGGCTCGTAATAGAAGACGCTGTCGCCGAAATTGTCGCGCATCCAAGGGGTGTCTGGACAGATGGCGCAGGCGCCGGCCGAGGCGATCTCGAAGATACGGTTGGAGACGATATCGTCCAGCAGGTGCTCCTGCGACAGGCACACCAGGCCCGCGCCGTAGCGGGCGTACTCCTTTTGCACCGACACGCCATCGAACGGGACCGAACCTTTGTAGCCGCCCGGCGGCAGGGTGCGCCAGGCGGCCTCGGGGCCGTAGATGCGCATGTAGGGCTTGGCGGCCAGGCGGGCGAACAGGCGCTCGGCCCGGCCATCCCAGTTGGTGCCGAAGTAGCAGAGGGCCAGTTCGCCGTTGGCCGCGGCGGCGGGCAGATCGGCCGTCAGCTCGCTCTTTTGCGGGTTGTTGTAATAGAAGCCCGGAACCACCGGCTGTATGCCCCGAGATTCCGCGATCTGCGAAAACAGCCGCGCCAGACTGTCGGAGATGCACAGGTAGCCATCGTACGACAGGGTCGAGGAGAACACCGCTTCGTTGTCGACATAGTGCGAGCGGGGCGCGTGCGCCGACAGATAGGTGGGATGGCTGGTGGTCTTGCGTATCGAGGCGGAGGTCGAGATCAGGAAGTCGTAGTCGTCGCTTTCCTTCAGCGCCGCTGGGGTCACGCTGATCAGCTCCACCCCGAGGCCCTCAGCCGCCGTGCGCAGAGAGTAGAAAGCCTGATCCTCGGCGAGGTTGAGATAGGGGTTCAGATAGGCGACGCGGGGCATCAGCAGGGTCCAGGTCAGAAAGCGGCTGGACCTTGGCGGAAGGCCGCCGGCCATGCAACCTGTCTTGCCGTCGGGCCCGCTCTCGGGTCATGAGGGGGCGCTCACAGCCTGACCGGAGCCGCGATGGACATCCTGCGACCGCCGACCCCATTCGTTCGCGCCGTCGGCGCGGCCCTGGCGCCGGATTGGTTCACCCTCGTGGATGTGGGCTGCGGCGGTGAGCTGCCGAACGCTTGGCGGGCGTTCGGATTGCGTCTGCGCGCCCTGGGCCTGGACAGCGACAGCCACGAGACCGATCGGCTGCAGGCGCTGGAGACCAATCCGCAGGTCCGCTACCGCGGAGCGCTGATCGAGGCGGGCGCGGTGGTGGATCCGGAACGCTCTCCCTGGCCTCGGTTGGCCATTTGCGAATGGAAGGCCCGTCACGCCGCCCTACCCGCCTATTTTGGCGGCGAGGCCCCGGCCGCGTCTGTGCAGGCTGCCGAAACCATCAGCCTACCGCAAGCCATCGCGGAGGCCGGCCTGGATACGGTCGATTTCATCAAGCTTGACGTTGACGGGCCCGACTTCGGCATATTGCGAACCCTGGACGGTGCGCTCAGTGCGCTTAGGGTGCTCGGCGTCGGGGTCGAGGTCAATTTCATCGGCGCCGGCGGGCCCAATGAGAACAGTTTCCACAACATGGACGGCTGGCTGCGCGGTCAGGGCTTCGACCTGTTCGACCTCAGCATCCGCCGCTACGCGATGGCTGCCTTGCCGGGGCGCACCCGGCTGGACTATCCGGCTGAGACCCATATCGGACGGCCTTTCCAGGGCGACGCGGTCTACCTGCGCGACCTTTGCGCACCGCAGAACGCCGCGCTGGCGGCCAAGGCAAGCCTGGGACAGTTGCTCAAGCTGGCTGCACTCTATTCGCTTTTCGGCCTGCCCGACTGCGCCGCAGAGGTGCTGGTGATGTTCCGCGCGCGGCTGGAGCCGCAGTTCGACGTGGCGTCTGGGCTCGATCTGCTGACCGCTGAGGCCCAGGCGGGGGACGGCGCGCCGGTGGGCTATGAGCGGTACATGCAGGCCTATGCCGCCGACGATCCTTACTTCCGTCTGCAAGCGCAGAGTTTGCGGGCCCGAGACCCGGGCGAAGGCAAACCCTGCACGGCCCTGGACTTCGATAGCCCGGTGCTGCACGGCGAGGCGCAGTATTCAGCCGGGGACCTGCGGACCGGGCCGGGACAGTGGAGCTATGCGGCGGAATGGCCGCTGGATCGCGCGATGCTCAGCGCCGATGCCTATCTGCGCCTAGTGATCGAGGTCGAGGTGGAGGACGGCGCGATCGGGGTCGGCCTGCTCAATCCCGACCGGACCAGTTTCAGCGAAGAGGTCGCAGTGCAGGCCGGCGACGGGCCGACACGCGTCGAGCTGCTGACGCCCAAGGCAGTGGCGGTGGTCTCGCTGATGGCGCGCAATTTCGACACCTCCGGCTCGCCCAGCCTGGCGCGGCTGCGCCTGGTGGAAAGCACCCTCTTCTAAAGACCAGGGCCAAAGGCGGACCCGATCCCTTGCCCGGCTTGTCCAAAATGACGAGAATGCGCGCCATAATCGGGACCGAGTGAACACGCATGCTTGATACGGATGTCGACTATCAGCCCAATCTGCCGGTGATGAACGCCGATGCGGCGGCTGAAATCCGCTCACGCACCGACTTGGAGTGGTTCCACGGCATCAGGATCGGCGATCATCTGACCACGGGCTATGACCTAGTCGCGGCCAACTGGCGCTTCGTGTCTCAGTTCCTGCAGAAGCACGGCGAGAAATTCGCCGGTAAGAGCGTGCTGGAACCGGGTTGCGCCGATGGCCTGTGGACCGCGTGGATGACCAAGCTCGGCGCAACCGACCTGGTGTGCAGCGACATCGATACGCGCGAGCAGTTCAAGCTTGTCATCCGGGCGTTGGGCCTGCCGGCGGCCTATTACCCCGGGGTCATTTCCACTGACCTGGGCAAGGTGGTCAGGCGCCGCTTCCCAGTCGTCACCTCGCTGGGCCTGCTCTATCATGTGCATGACCCGCTGATGACCTTGACCATGTACCGGCGCTTTCTGACGATGGGGGGTTATCTGTTCCTGGAGACCGCAACCGTCGATTCCGAGGCCGAATACATGCAGTATTCGGGGGGCGATAAGGTCTACCGCAAGGCGGCCGGCAATCAGTTCATCCCGTCGTCGGGCTTCCTGCGTTCGGCGCTGAACGAGCTGGGGATGGATGTTCTGGACTTCGCCTTCCGCTCCGACGGATTTCAGGACGAGCTCGGCAACACGGTGGGGCGGTCGATCCTGGTGGCCCAGAAGACTCGGCCCGTCGAGATCCACTTCTACACATCCCTGCTGAACCAGCTGGACATGAACCGGCACGAGTTTGCCGGCGAGAAGTGGTACCATATGGACGTCTAGGCCCAGCGGCCGAGCAGCTCCAAGACCTAGATAGCGGCCGTGTAGGGGATGGCGTCCGGGACGACGAAAGACTGAGGGTCCGTCAGGAAAGCCTCTTCCATCGCACGGTAGGAGGGCAAGTCCGGCCGCCCGGAATAGCGCACCAGCACGTCTAGCAGGGGCTCGGTCTGGTCGCGGAACCGAAGCAATGTTTCGGCGCCGATGTCCGGCATGTTGAATAGTTCGCAGATCATGGCGAACTTCAGAGCCTGATCCAAGCTGCCGATCGTGGCGGGGTCGCGCAGATAAAGCACGTCGGCCCAGCTGGAGCCCCCCGTCAAGGTGTCGGCCATCTGCGTTTGCCGGAACTGGCCCGGCAAGGACGCGCGGGTGTAGTTGTTTATGTGCATCCCGGCGAGCACGAAACCCCGCTTCGCCAGGAAGCGGTCGATGTCGCGGAAGGTGGCGTGCCCCGTCTCGTCGCAGAAGCTGGCCTCGACCAGCACGCCGAGGCAGGACTTCAGCGAACGCTTGGCCCCCTGCAGCACCGCGAAGTCGAAGCCATCCGTATCCGTCTTGATGAAATCCGGCGCGATCCTGTGCTTGCGTGTCAGGGCATCCAGCGTGAATCGACGCTTCGACAATACCAGAGGTGTGTCCGGGTTGAGATGATGCTCGATGAAGACGCGCTTCAGATTCTGGTGCGCTATCCAGTTGCTCGTCCGCCGGAACCAAGCGCCTTTCGGCCGGATGGGCTTATCGGGGCCGGCCCAGCCTTCGTAATAGGTCATCCGCGGCCGCGTTTCTGAAGCCGTCAGCCGGGCGATCTCGGCCACAGCGGGGTCAATGCCGTGTCCGTGCACGATGCCCGCAAGAGGCGTCCAGATGCTGCCGATGCCGCCTGAACAGCCGACGTCAATAACCGTGATCGGCGGCGGCTCCATGCCGTTGGCGCGGATCGCGTCGGGCAGAGCAACGCCCCAAACTGTCGGGTAAATGGGCAACTTGGCATCCTCGAACGATGGTCGCGACGATATTTACGGCCTTATCGGATGGTTGGACTAGTGGCTCACAACGCCCGGGCTAACAACAACGGGCTGCGGCATGCGCGCTGTCGGCTTATGGAGCCGGTAGATGTAAGCCGCCGTGTTCGGCGGGCCCACTTCGAGCGGAACCGTCTCCTCGAGCACCAATCGGATATTCCGACTTTCGAACTGGGCGAGCAGTGGCCTGAGCAAGGCCCGATCCGCGGCGACGGCGGCGATCCGGTCGCCATCGTTGAGCTTTTTTTCAGCGGCGGCGTCAAGCTTGCCCGCGTCCTGCGAGGGATCACTGGTAAGCGACGGCACGCCGACGCCGGACAGAGAGATAACGAAATATCTGATGTGCACATCGCAGCCCGTCGCCTGGACGGGCGGCGGGCCCCACCAGACGTAGCTCTTCGCGCCGGTCAGCGGCTCAACGGCCAGTTTGTGGTTCAACTGCATGAGCCCCGTGAAGAAATTCCGCGGCTGCGTACACAGTGTCGGCGACGGTCTCAGCTGGTGCCACTTGTTGTCGACCGCCTTAGGATCGATTCTGGGTGCGCCTAAGAGGAAGATCGCGAAGGCGGCTATAATCAAGAAGCCCCGAAATTTGGGGAAGAGTGCTGCGGCGGCTGTCGCGAGGAGCACACCGGTTATGGTGAGTATTCGAGCGAGCAGCGGAGAAAGCCAAATCGGGGTGACCAGCGTCCCATAGAGCACCACCACCACAAGACCGGCGGCCAAAACGACAGCCTCTCGGCGGCCGACCTTTCCAAGCAAGACCCCCAGGGCGAGGAATGCCGGAACAATGAGCGGATGGGCGAAATAGTCGGGCTGGAGCGCGGTCTGGCCCTGCGTCTGCCACAGGACCCAAACCAGGAATAGGAAGACGTATTGACCCACCAGCATGATGGGGATCGCGCCCTCTCTCGCGTTGACGTCATTCTGGTGCCGACGGAGCTTCAAGAGCGTTCCGACAAGCCAGATCGAGCTGCCAATCGCGATTGCGGTGATGCCAACAAAGTATGCCGCGTGAACGGAGTCTAGAAACCAAAGACTCGACCAGGGCAGCCACCATTGTGCTTGGTTGTCCGGGTTCGATGTAAATCTGAAGGCAATGCCAACAACCTCCTGAAAGAAGACGGGGTTCCGGCCGGCCGCTTTCGCCGCCATGCTGAAGACAAGGCTGATGCCGACGAAACCTATGCTTCCCCATCCCAACGCTCGCAGAGCTTCCCTCCCTATCCGCCTACGCTGGTTGATCACGAGGTAGTGCGCTGCGAGCACCGGGATCATGTTCACCAAGAGAAGGACGGCATAGATCGCGCACCCGAAGGCCACACCGGCGCCAATGAGCCACGGGATGGGTTTGGGGCTCTGCGCTGCTCGGGTCAGCAGATAGAGGGTGATCGTATAATAGAGCCCTCCAGCGACGCTCTGATAGTCCCAGCCCCCAGACCCATGAAACGGGTAGTAGGCGCAGAGTAGAGCGGCTGCAATCAGAGCCGCCCATCGAGATGTAAGTCGCGTCAGCGTCAGATAAAATAATAATGTAGAGATTATTAAACTGCCGACATGTAGTGCAAAATTTGCCGCTATGGGCCCGACAAATTTATATAAAAAGTATCCCGGCAAAATCCAAGAAAGTCTCTCCTCTTTATAGTAACCATTACCAACTGTTGGATCGAAATAATGGAGAAAATATCCAACGCTATACCACGGATCCATATAGCCGATGATCGAGTAAAGCCAATCGTCGTGTATAAGCCCAATGACAATAGGGATGAAGACCAGGCAAGCGATTGGGACCGCATGCTCACCGAACCGGCCCCTAGCGTCTGGCTTTAACAAACTTGGCTCCGTGAACGAGGGGGCTTTAGATTGATAAGGCCACTGCGGAAGGACTAGATCGCCGCTACGAGGCTAGAAGGTTCGTCAGCTAAATCAGCGTCGCTTCAATGCTGAAATCATGCGCCGCAAAGGGGCGGTGAGTTTCCAGCTCGCGGAGGCCAGCACGCCGGCCAGGGCCTCCTGGCTGCGCGCCAATTCATCCTGGACGCGGGTCAATTCGGCCGACAGTTGCGCCGAATTGGCTTCCAGATCGGCCACTTGCGCCTGGGCGGCCGCCAAGTCATGTCGGCTTTGCCACAAGGCGGCGGCCGATTCACTCAGCTCGTTTTGAGAGTCCTTCAGATACCGCTCCGCCAAGGCTTGAGCGGCTTGGTGAGCCTCAAGCTCGGCCGTCATCGTGTCCGTAAGCTCAGCAGTCAGGCGCGACGGGCGGCCAAGGGCGATGTCGAGTTCCTTCGAGAGCTCCACCAGGCCGTCTTCCGCATACTCCAGAAGACCGGCCACCGTGCCGTTCTTTGAAACGCCGTGCAGCAGGTCGTCTCCGGTATCGCCTTTTATGGCGATAATCTCGGCCATCAACAGGTGGGCTTCCACGTTCTTGCGGCTGTCGAGGCACAGGCCGCGACACATCCGCGCCGCCTCGTCGACGGCGGGATAGGCGACCATCTCCTTGACGGTGGTTATCCCGATACTGGGCCGGGCCGTGCGCATCGGCGTCGTGTGACGCGGCATTTTCGGCCCCCCCCACGCCTTCGGATCACCCCCGAACTGGAAGCTGGTGCTGGGGTCCGCCAACGGCTGCAGCACGATCTGGATCATGATCCGGGGCGCGCCCGTCTCGGATACGTGGGATGAATGCCAGGTCAGGAAGTCGGCCAGCAGTATGTCGCCGACCTCGACTTCAGGGATGATCCAATCGAACTGCGGATAGCGGACGATGTCGATGTCGCCCCGCGTCACCGGCCCCATCATGTGTGAGCCGACATAGTACTTCACCATGCCATTGTCGGCGCCGCAGGGGGTGATTGGAATGAAGACGTTCAGCTTCTTGGTGCCGCCACCGAAATAGGGCCAGTCTTGGTGGGCTTCGATCGCGGTCCGGAAGTTGGCGTCCTTCATCACCAGGCGCATATAGAACTGGCCGATGTCCTTGCCAAACAGGTCCTCCGCCACCGCCGTCAGGGCCGCGGAGTCCGACGGGCAGGCTTCCTTGTTGAGATCAACGCCCATCGCGAACTGCTGCGACCGGCTCAGTTCACCGGATTCCAGACCGGCGACGACGCGCTCGCCCAGGGCCTGGAACCGGGCCTTCATATCCGGCTCGAAGAAGTCCTTGATGACCTGGACGCCGTCCCGGCGCAGGCTCGCCTTGTCAAACGCCGTGCGCGCGAAGGCCGCAGCCCTGGCCTGGCTGGAGGTGGTGTCGAACTCAGACTTCGCGTTCATCGTTTCTTCGCTTCGATGGCTGCGCCGCTGACCTATATCCTCAGGAACGCAGAAACTTGATGTAGAACAAAAAACCAGTGGGCTAGATCACGAAAGACAGATCATAGCCCAGCCCTTCGAAAGCTTGACGGGATTCGTCCGTCATCGCCGCTGCGATGCTGTCGCGGGCGTATATGGGCAAGCCTTCCCAGGCCTCCTTTGGCGACATGGTGAAAGGCTGGTGTGCGATGCCGACATACTGGCCCTTCAAGGGACGCCACAGCCCCTCGAACGTCGGGATTTCTCCGGCCGAGAAATGGTTGATCAGGCGATCCCATTCCTCGTCTCCGGCCATCAGCGCTTCCAGCGAAAACAGCGGGTACTCTTGGTTGTCTTTCGGGTCGGCCATGAGGACGATCGTGTTGACGTTCATCATGTAGTGGGGGGCGATGTGATCGCCGTCCTCGCCGAGTACCTCACGGGCGGTGACGGCGCGGGGGTCGTCCCAATCCAATGCCCAGTTGCGAAGGAAGTCAGCATGCTTCCAGTCGCGACCGGCGGCGTGAGAGAAGTGGAACGAGCCAGCGATCCTCTGGATGGGATGGGCCACCAGATGCGCTCCCCGGAAGGTATCGCCGAACGCTTGGCGAAGACGGGGGAATTCATGGATGCCGATACCGTGGACGTCGCCACACACGGGCGCCTGAGGCCAGCCGAAGCGGCCGATACCCTCCAGATAGTCGATGGCGTCCAACGCGCAGCCGAGGGGGGAATAGCTCGGATCCGTCAGGCAGGACCAGGCTTTGATTCTGGGATTCAAGGACAGGCATTGCAGAATCCAAGGCACGCCCGAATTGCCCCAGGATGTGAGCGAGAATAGCGTCTTCATCCGTCCCTCTAGTAGCGTCACCGAACCCAGGTACGCCGTTTATCAGCGAGCGGCGACGGGTTCGGCAAAAAGGGGGGGCGACTTGCCGACCCAATCCCGACGGTTAACTCGCAGCCATTGATGACTAAGCTTGCTCGGTCCGCCGCCTTATATCGACGCTACTCATTCTTCTGACAAGCGGTCTAGCCGCACCGCTGGAGCCAAACGGTCGTATCCCTGCCTGCGCCAGAGTCGCCCTAGGCCCGGAAGCGGCTACGCATACGTCGATCTGACACTTCTTATTTCCGATGGATATGGAGCAGTCTTCACGCTTCAAGTCCTCAATCAAGCCGCCCGCAGTGAGGGCCATCGCAAGCGGCCGTCCTCTTTGAAACAATTTGCTTTGAACCCCATTGACGATCAGCTAGCACCATCGGCGAGCCTACCGCGCCGGGAGAAGCTATATGGTTGTCGGCAACGGACTTCTCGCCGGCGCCTTTGTGGCCTATGCGGAAGATCGTGACATAGTCATATTTGCTTCCGGCGTCTCAAATTCTGGGGAAAGGGCCTCCGCGGAATTTGAGCGCGAGCGCGTACTGCTTACGGATACGTTGAAGAACGATCCCGCATTAATTATTTACTTTAGCACATGCAGTATTTTCGACCCGGCGCTGAGCAATTCTCTATATATAAAGCACAAGATTGAAATGGAATCTTTGCTCCAGGCGCATGGTCGCGACCACATGATACTGCGCCTGCCGCAGGTGGTGGGCGTAACCCAAAACCCCCACACGATCACAAATTTCATTCGCGACCGACTGGTCAGCGGCGAGACATTCACTGTCTGGGCCAACGCATCCCGAACCCTCATCGACGTCGACGATGTGCGCGCCCTGGCCGATCATTTCATCGCTGACCCTGCCTTCAGAAATCGAGCCATCAACATCTTCCCGCCGATGCACACCGGGGCAGTGGCGTTGGTCCGCATGATGGAGCGCATCCTTGACCGGAAAGGCGTCTACGCGGTAGCGGACGTCGGCTCGTCGGTCGTTCTGGATGACCCGGATATTGTGCCCGCCGCCATAGCCAGCGGCATTCGCTTTACCTCCGATTATCCGGAACAGGTTCTGAGGAAATACTATGGGCGAGGCTGATGCTGCAGGATCGGCGATGATATCGATCGTCGTACCGGTCTATGGCAGCGCACCTATCCTGCCGTGCCTCATCGAGGCCATTGCGGAGAGCCTCGCAGGCGACCGGTATGAGGTCATCCTTGTGCATGATTGCGGCCCGGATGACGCGTGGAGCGTGATCCAGACGTTGTCGGAGCAGGATGCCCGCGTGCGCGGCGTCAACCTGAGGCGCAACGTTGGCCAGCATAGCGCCATCATGGCCGGGCTCACGGTCGCTCAGGGCAAGATCATCGTCACGATGGACGACGATCTGCAGCACGACCCCGGCGACATTCCCTTGTTGTGCCGCAAGATCGAAGACGGCTTCGACGTCTGTTATGCGCAGTTTCGCAATCGTCAGCACGCCCTGTGGAAACGCGTGGGGAGCAAGCTCAACGACCGGCTGGCCTGCATCCTGCTGGACAAGCCCCGCGACCTCTATCTGTCGCCCTTCAGGGCGATGCGCGATGTGGTTCGCGACGAGGTCGTCAAATATGTGGGCCCCTCAGTCTATCTGGACGGCCTGATCCTTTCGGTGACGGGCAACATCGGTACGCTGGACGTCGATCACCATTCGCGATTTGAAGGCCGCGGCGGATATTCGCTGGTTCGCTCGATTTCCCTGCTCCTGCGCATGTCGACGATCACGTCCGTGGCGCCTCTGCGGCTGGCTACCCTAGCGGGTTTCGGATTTGCCACGCTCGGCGCCGCGATGGCTGTCGCTTTGATCGTCGAACGGTTTACCGCAAGCATCATGCCTGCCGGCTGGCTGTCGCTCATCGTCACGTCGCTCATATTGGGCGGCGTTCAACTGATCGGGCTAGGCATCGTGGGCGAATATGTCGGACGCATATTCCTGGAAGTGCGCAAGAAGCCACAATTCGTGGTGGCGGAAACGTCGAACTTGAACCCCCGGTCGCAGCCGCAAAGTGTCGCGCCATGAGCACCGAGCCCGAGTTCGATCAGTTCGCCAAGGACTACGAGGACGTGCTTGACCGCGCCACCCAGATCGGCGGCGAGGAGAGCGGGTACTTCGCCAGCTACAAAGTCGATATCGTCCATGATCGGATCGGCGGCGACGGGCAGGATCTGCGAATCCTCGACTTCGGGTGCGGCGTCGGCCAGTCGATCCCGTATCTCGCCGGGCGCTTCCCGAAAGCGGAGATTCTCGGGACGGACGTGTCTTCGCAAAGCATCGCGGTGGCCGAGGCCCGCCATGGACCGCTGGCGCACTTCACGCCCTATGAGGAT
The DNA here is from genome assembly GCA_947475845.1 of Caulobacteraceae bacterium. Classification (GTDB taxonomy): domain Bacteria; phylum Pseudomonadota; class Alphaproteobacteria; order Caulobacterales; family Caulobacteraceae; genus BOG-938. The sequence goes on from CANJMO010000006.1 coordinate 43,116, forward strand.
GGCGATCCTCTGCCCTACGCGGACGCTTCGGTCGACGTCGCGTTCACCGCCTGCGTGTTTCACCATATCCCCCAGGCTGAGCACGCGGCAGTGCTGGCGGAGGTGCGGCGCGTCCTCAAGCCCGGCGGGACATTTTTCGTCTTCGAGCACAATCCGCTCAATCCCCTGACAATGAAGGTCGTCAACGATTGCCCCTTCGACGAGAACGCGGTGCTTATCCGTGCGCCAGAACTAAGGCGCCGGCTGGAGCATGCAGGATTCGAAGAGGTTCGCGCGCGGTTTTGCCTTTTCGTGCCCGGCCAGCTGCGATGGTTACGACCGCTCGAGTCCGTCCTGACATGGTGCCCCGCCGGGGCGCAGTACTATGTCCAGGGCCGACGAGGAGCCTCGTCAACAACATCGCAGCTGCAGTCTGTTTAGCTTGGCCCGACGGCGCGGCGTTCATCGTACAGAATGGCAACCGGCGCGTATCGATCGGGCTGGGCTTGTATCGAGCGCAGGCGAACCACCTGCTGGGACCCAGCCGCCAATATCGCCAGATCGAAAAGCCGCGCCAGGCTTGCCAAGGCAGGGCGGGCGATCTACTCACGGCCGGCCCGCTAGAGGGCAGGCCCGCGGCGATGACAATGAAGATATGCGTAATCTCTACCACAATTAATGTGCCGACAGTATTTGAATTGTATCGCGCACTAGATGTCGAAATAGAGATTATCGTCACCGGCGATCATAAGACGCCGGCTGCCGAAGCGGAAAAGATGCTTCACGCCGTTGGCGGGCGCTATTTAGACGTGGCTGCTCAAGAAGCTTTAGGCTCAGTTTCCTCACCCATCATAGGTTGGAACACTATTCGACGACGCAATATCGCCCTGCTGGAGGCCATCCGGTCCAAACCGGATGTGATTGTCACCGTAGACGATGACAACATCCCTATCGGAAGGGACTATTTCGACGTCCTTAGGGCGAAATTTGAAGCGCCTTTCGACGGCGTGACCGTGAACGGGAAATTGGGCTGGTTCGATGCCGGCATGCTGCTGGAGCCGCAGACGCCGCATCGGGGTTTCCCCTATTCAAAGCGCCATATCGACTTGGGACTGAGCTTCGGCCACGTCACCGGCGCCCGGGTAGGGGTGGTGGCCGGGCTATGGCTAGGCGACCCGGACATCGATGCGGCCACACGCATCGTAAACGCGCCGCAGGTGCGCAACTTCTCTGAGCTTGCTAGGTCAGGCTTGGCCGTGAAGCCCGGGTGCTTCACGCCGTTCAATTCACAGAACACCGCGTTTCGGGCGGATTTGGCGCCTTTGATGGCCTGCTGGATACAGGTTGGTCGTTACGACGATATATGGGCTGCATATCTTGCTCAGCGCGTGATGATGGAGTCCGGCGACCATGTCCTTTTCGGCCCTCCCTACGTTTGGCAGGAGCGGAATGTGCATAACCTCCTCCGCGACCTCAAAGATGAGATATATGGGATGGAGACGACCGACCGCTTCGTGCAGGACTTAATGTCTTTAGATCTCGGCTCCGGCACGGTTGTTGACAAAATGCGCAATGGCTATCGTCAGCTTCAGAACAAAGACTACATCCCTGAGCCGATGCGTAAGTTTGGCCTCGCTTGGTGCGAAGACGTGGAGAACGCACTGCAATGAATCTTGAGAATAAAATACGCCTGTCTCTGGTTGTCGGCGGTCGCAACGACAACTACGGCGAGACATTTTCTCAACGATTTCAGATGCTTCTGCGTTATCTCTCGTCGATAGACGATGAATTAAAGAAAAAAATAGAGTTAATTGTCGTGGAGTGGAATCCGCCGCAATATGCTACGAGTCTATCAGACGCGATGGACTGGTCTGGCTTGGAAAATGTCCGTATAATTACGGTTCCGCCTGACGTGCATGCCGATATTCCTAATCCAGGCAAAATGCCCATGCTCGAATTTTTCGCGAAAAACGTCGGCGTTCGCCGGGCGAGCGGCGATTGGATTGTCTCCATGAACCCGGACATAGTCCTGTCACCCGAACTTCTTGATTTCGCTGTGAATGGACAGCTGAATCCTGAGTGCTTCTATCGAGCAGATCGTTACGACTTCAACCCAGACGCGGTTTTTACAGTGGCTGGCCCTAACATATTTAAGCAGTCGCTTAACTCCGTTTTTGAGGCTCACACGCGCCCGACGCCTGATCCGTGCGAGGAGATTTCCTGGTCGGTAGAACCAGGCAGCGCGCCGGACAGCTGGCGCCAGTCCTGTGGATACTTCGAAGACAAACTAGGACCTCGCGGCGATATCATAGAGTGTTGCCGCCAGACCGGCAGATTCACAGGCCTCCATACCAACGCGTCAGGCGATTTCGTGATGGCGTCGCGCGATGCGTGGTCAACGGTCCGGGGACATTGGGAGCGGACAGATACATTCACTCATCTGGACGGGCTGCTCACGGCCCACTTCATGGGGGCCGGCTATCTTCAGCAAATTGTCCTAAGGCCGTACATGGTCCTCCATATGGACCACTCGCGAGAGGAGCAAAAGGCTAGGCCGCGTCAGGCCATCGAGCTGGTGGTAGCCGAAATCGCTTCCGCGGCTGCCGGAAAGCTTCCAAATCCTAACGGCGCTGGATGGGGATTGGGCGACATAGCCTTACCCGAGACGTCCCCCGTGCGCGATTAGCAAGCTCGGCAGCCTGCTGGACGATACCTCAGATCAAGGCATAGCCCCGGTCTCGACCCACCTAGTTGAAGGCGTGCGCTATCGACCCGACAACTAAGGTGACCTGGCCCAGTGATTTCAGATAGGGCCATCAAAACTGTGCAGCGTCGCCCGTTTGACTAGATTTCGCAATTATGGCTACGGCCGCCGGAGTCCGCCTGGCCTGGCGCCCCGCCGGCACCCAATACTATGTCGAGGGGCGGCGTGGGACGTCGCCTTGACTTCAGACCGCTGACGCCGCAAGTCCCGGCGCGAAACCTTCGGATATGATGATGCCGTCCCTTCGCGACGTCCTGAAGATGCCCAGGATGTACCAGTTGTTTCAGGAGGCCGGAGGATTCTTCGGCGCGCGCCTTCGCTTCCTACGCAGGAGCGGGTTGGCCCTAGACGGCGCGTGGGTGATCGACGTGGGCTGCGGCCCGGGCTTCATCCGGCGCCACCTGCCGGACTCGGTGCAGTACTTCGGCTTCGACACCGACCAGCGCTACATCGACTACGCCAAGGCTCATAACCGGCAGGGCGCAACCTACCTCTGCCAAATCTTCGATGCCTCCAGCGTCGCCATCACCGGCCCCGCTGACGTGGTCATGATGAACGGCCTGCTGCATCACCTGGACGACGCCACCGCCCGCAGTCTGATCGCCGACGCCGCCGCCTGCCTCAAGCCCGGCGGCTGCATCGTGACTCTGGACGGCTGCTACCGGCCCGGTCAGTCCTGGGTCGTCAAGATCCTACTGGACGGCGACCGCGGCGAGCACGTGCGGACTCAAGAAGGCTACCTGGACCTGTTTGCCGGCACCGGTCTGGCCGTCAGCGCCATTTGCGACGGCAAGGTCTCGCGCGTGCCCTACGACTTCATCTGGATCACGGCCCGCAAATGACCCGTGCCTCGCCCCTGGCCACGGCCTGCGACGGCGCGGTTCAGCGGTTTCGGCGCCAGCCGCGCTTTGGCAAATTTGTGGCCGTGGGCTGTCTAAACGCTGTGGTCAGCTACACCATCTTCACCGTGGCCCACTTCATGACCCACGCCGACCGGCTGTCGGTCGTCATCACTTGGTGCGTGGGGATCGTTTTCAACTTCTTCTCGACCGGCCGGATGGTGTTCGACAGCCGGGATCTCAGTCGCGCCGTCCCGTTCGTGCTGTCCTATGGGGTCAGCATGGGGGTCAACCTGGCTCTGATCAGTGTTCTGCTAGCCCGCGGGGTCGGCGGGATGGCGGCTCAAGCGGTCTGCCTGCCGGTGATCGTCGTCGTTTCCTACGTCATCAATTCGCGGCTAGTGTTCCGTCGCGGCCCAATTTTCGCAGATGAACAACGCGTTCCGGCCGCGAGTGAAACCAAGGGTAGGCAATGAGACGCGGCATCATCCTGGCGGGCGGATCGGGCAGCCGGCTGCACCCCCTGACCCTGGCGGTCTCCAAACAGCTGCTGCCGGTCTATGACAAGCCGATGATCTACTACCCGCTGTCGGTGCTGATGCTGGCGGGCATACGCGAAATCCTGATCATCACCACCGAAGTGGACCAGCCCAATTTCAAGCGCCTGCTGGGGGACGGGCGCCAGCTCGGCCTCGACATCCAGTACGTGGTTCAGCCCAACCCCGGCGGCCTAGCTCAGGCCTACGTGCTGGGCGAGGACTTCGTTCAGGGTGAGCCAAGCGCCCTGGTGCTGGGGGACAATCTGTTCTTCGGCTCCCACTTCGGCGAGACCCTGCGTCAGGTGACTGGTCGCAGCAAGGGCGCCACTATCTTCGGCTACCGCGTCGCCGACGCCCGGGCCTACGGGGTGGTGGAGTTCGATGCTGATGGCCGCGCCATCTCCATCGAGGAAAAGCCCAAGGAGCCGCGCTCGAACTACGCCATCACCGGCCTGTATTTCTATGACGGCCGCGCCAGTCAGCTAGCCCGCACTCTCAAGCCCTCCGCGCGGGGGGAACTAGAGATCAGCGACCTTAACCGCCTTTATATGGAGGCCGGCGACCTGACTGTGGAATTGCTCGGCCGAGGCTTCGCCTGGCTCGACACCGGAACCCACGACGGCCTGCTTGAAGCCTCCGAATTCGTCCGCACGATCGAACACCGTCAGGACATGCACCTCGGCTCGATCGAGGAAGTGGCTTACATCAACGGCTGGATCGACCGCACCCAGCTGCTGAAGCTGGCGGGCAAGCTCAACAACAGCTACGGCGCATACCTTCGCCGCCTTGAGGACTAGGCGCCAGCGATGACGCCGAGCCGCTGGCCGGTGAAACGTCCCGCGCGCAGCGCCTGCCCCTCGTCCGACAGATACCAGGCGACCGTCGCCTCCAACCCCTGGTCCAGGGTCACCGAAGGCCGCCAGCCCAGCTCTCGGGTGATCTTGGCGTGGTCGATGGCGTAGCGGAAATCGTGCCCCGGCCGGTCGGTTACGAAGGTGATCAGTCGGTCGTGGGGCGCGCCTTCCGGACGCAGCCGGTCCATCGCCTCGCACAGGCGCCGAACCAGCGCCAGATTGCTCGTCTCGCCGTCGCCGCCGATGCAATAGGTCTCGCCCAGCCGGCCCTCGCGCAGCGCGAGCAGCAGGGCAGCCGCGTGATCTTCGACATAGAGCCAGTCGCGGACGTTGGCGCCCTGGCCGTAGACCGGAATCGGACGGCCCTCGACCGCGCTCGACACCACCACCGGGATCAGCTTTTCCGGGAACTGCCAGGGGCCGTAGTTGTTGGAGCAGTTGGTTATGACCACCGGTAGTCCGTAGGTCTCGCCCCAGGCCCTCACCAGCATGTCGGACGACGCCTTGCTGGCGGAATAGGGCGAGTTGGGCGCGTAGGGCGTGGTCTCGTCGAAGGCCCCGGCGTCGCCCAGCGTACCGAACACTTCGTCGGTCGAGACGTGCAGGAAGCGGAACGCCGCCTTCCCGTCGCCCTGAAGCTGCGACCAGTGCGCCCGCGCCGCTTCCAGCAGGACCGCCGTGCCGGAGACGTTGGTGCGGACGAAGTCCAGCGGGCCTTCGATCGAGCGGTCGACGTGACTTTCGGCGGCAAGGTGGATGACCGCGTCGGGCCGGTGGCGCTCGAACACCGCGACCACCGCCGCGCGGTCGACGATGTCGACCTTCTCGAAGGCATAGAGCGGGGAGTCAGAGACCGCGCCCACCGCATCCGGATTGGCGGCATAGGTCATGACATCGACGTTGACCACGCCATGGCCCGCGGCCACCGCCTGGCGCACCACCGCCGAGCCGATGAACCCGCATCCTCCGGTGATCAGAATCTTCACGCCCGGCTCCAGCCGGCGGCAGGGGCGGATTTGGAAGGGTTCGCCAAATTCATTAGGGGCCGATTATCACAGGGTCCATTTTCCCGCACCCCCTATCCATCGAAAAAGTCAGACGTTATTGAGACTGCGGATGCACACGCGACCGTCGCTTGCGGACGCTGGGTATAGTGGGGGTTCCCGGAAGATGAGCGATATGGCGTTGGGCGGCCGGTTCCGCGGAGTCAAGGAAAAATTGCCCTCCTGGGCGCCCAATGTCATCGCCAGCTATCTTCTGGCGGCTTTCGCCATCCTGACAATTCCCTCTCCGCTCAATCACTTCTCGACGCTCGACCCGATCACCTACCAGTCCTACATCCACGACTATCAGTACATGGTCGATCTCTACGGCTATACCTATTACGCCATCCGGGTCGCATGGATCGTCCCGGCGACCCTGTTCCAGCATCTGTTCGGAGACGCCACGGGCTACCTGCTGGTGCGGATTTTCCTGCTCGGCGGCGCGGCCTCGGCGATCGCCGTCCTGGTCGACCGCCTGTTCCGGCGGCCATACGGCCTCTACGGTGCGGTATGGATCGTCTTCTCGCCCACCATCCTGCGAGAGATGACCCACAACTACGGCGACGGCGCGGCGTTCGCCTATGCCTTCGTAGCCATGGCCTGCGTCCTGCCCGCCAAGGAGAAGAGCTGGCTGGCGCATCTGTGGGGCGGCGTCTTCCTGGGACTGGCCTTCAACACCTACCCTGTGGCCGCTGGCGCGGCGATGATGACCTTACCCGCCTGGCTCTACCTGCGTCGCAAGGCCACCCTCCAGTCGAATGTCATTTGCGCTCTGTCGGCCGCCGTCGGCTTCGTGGCGATCTACGGGGTGATCGCCGCCTATCTGTGGTCCGCCTTCACAGCCGCCGGCCAGACCTTCGAGCTCGTTCCGCTGCGCACCATGAAGGAGCTGTCTTCGGGCGGCGCAGCGGTCTGGTTCTTCTCCCTGCGGGAGATCTTCCTGGGCCGCGGGGACTGGTCGCGCAGCTACCCGCTGGTGGTCTTCGTCGCGCTCGCGCTGTTCCTGGTCACTCGGCGCCGCGGCCAGAAGCAATCGCCGGAACAGGCCAGGGAATGGGACGGCCTAGTCGCCGCCGCGATCCTCTGCGGCGCTGCCTTGGCGCTCTACTTGACCCTGCACTTCAAGCTGCATTCGGGCGTGATCACCTGGCCCTGGATGTACGACTTCGTGCTGCCCGGTTGCGCCCTGGGCTCGATCGGGCTGATCTGCGCCGTCACGCCGCCGCGCTACGACCGATGGGCCGTCGGTGCGGGCGCCGCGCTGCTCATCGCGCCCTATCTGTTCGGCGCGCTGAACGGCGGCATCCCCTACATCTCCCCGACGCCCGTGCTGGTGGCCGGCCTGGCCATTCCGGCAACGATCCTGTTCGTGCGGCTGTTCAAGACCGCGCCGGTTCCCCTGGCCGCCGCGGCGGCGGCGGCGCTGATGGTCTTCCCCCTGTCGTTCTATGCGACGGGCGCCTTCGGCAGCTGCGGCTACAAGGGCGAGACGCCCCATGGTCGCTGGGTGCTTCCCCGCCCTTCGTATGCGGGCTGCATGTTCCGGCCGACCGGCTTGCCGATGGAGCGCGACCTGCAAAAGGGCACCCTGGCGCTGATTGACGATGTGAAGCGCATCGATCCGGTCGCCGCGCCCGGCATCTGGTATGCCAACGACAACGGCCTCGGCAACGAGGTCGGGGCCGCCTACCTTTGGGAATACAGCCGCATTGGCTCGGTCGACGCCGGCAATCCCGGCATGCCCAACCTCGACGCCGTCGCCAGGTCGGCGATCAACAAACACACCACCCTTGTGCTGGTTGGCGCGTCCGCGCAGGAGATCGAAAAGGCCAAACATGTCCTCCGCGAGGGCGGCTACGACCTGACCACCGTGGCCGAGCGCCGCGTCGGCGGCGATCACTTCGCCTTCAACTATGCCATTCTGCACCGCGACCCGATCGACCCGAAGCTGTACTCCACCGGACAGGCGATCAATCTCGCCCCCGCCACGGCGCAACCGGGCAGCCAGATCGCCTTCGGCGCCGACGGTCTGCACCTGCGCACCTCAGGACAGCTATGGGCCTATGCCGTGACCCTGCCTCTGACCGACACGGTGACCCTGGACACGGCCTTCATCGAGATAGACATCACCGTGACCAAAGGCGCGGTCGGCATGGGCATCCTGCCGACAGACAAGAAGGATTTCGCCGGCCCCGAGATGCAGGCGCGCGCCTACGCCAAGCCGCAGAAGATCTACCTGCCGGTGTCGCTCTACGACCGGCCGGTGCTGATCGTGCGCAACGTCGCGCCCGGCCAGAGCGATGCAGTGATCCACAGCATCCAGCTGGTGCAGAAGAAGGCTGCGGCGGCCGGGTCCTAGTTAGCCCGGGATCTTCTCCCACTCGGCCATCCAGGCCGCGGGGTTGCCGTCCGACTGCGCACGCCAAAAGGCCTGCCGGGTCGGAGCGGGGCGGGGCGCCGTCCGCGTTGCGACCCCCTTGATGGCCACCGAGCCTCCGACACCTTCGTCGCCAGCGTTGCGGATCAGAAGGTGCGCCGGATCATCGTCCGGCAACAGGCGGAAGGTCACGGTCTTCTCGCCATCCTCAGGCCGGATCATCCACGCGGCAGTGCCGACCTGCGAGCCGTCGTCGGCGCGAATCAACAGCACCTGGGCCGGACAGTTACTGGCCAGGGTCACCTGAACATGCATCTCCTCGTCATCGGCTTCGGACGCCTTGAAGCCTTCGACGGTCATGGCGCCATAGTCCCAGGCGCGCGTCGGCACCGGAGCTGCGGCCGGGTCTGAGCCAAGCGCCTGTCGGTCGGCAAGACTTGTCCAGCCGACCGCGGCGGCAGCCCAAGCCGAAGGCCCGTGCGTCGGGGCGGGATGGACCTCCAACGCCAATTTCTCGATCAGCTCGGCGGTCGGCTCGTCGTCACGCAGCATGAACTGATCGATGAGCGCCTGCGTCGCCCGGCGGCCCTGCTCCAGGCACTTGAAGAGTTCGGGCGGGAGATCGGAGGTCGCCACGCGCGCTTCGGCATAGGCCCTCAGTACGCTTTTCCCGGAGCGAACGCTCGTGCAGTAGTGCGTCTCGAACAAGCGCATGATGAAAGCCAACATCGGTTCTTCGGCATGGCGACGGTCCGGGCAGAAGTGGCCGCCGTACGGGTTCTGGCCGAAGCCTTCCATGACGATCTCGTAGGACGGCCAGTAGTGCAGCACGCCCTCGCCGGCGACCTCGCGCACCACCTCGTCCACCGCCGCCCGCAACACCGCCTTGGACACCGCGTTGGCGGTGATGGTCGACACCGGCCGGAACGTCGCCATCAACGGGATCGGCGACAAGGTGCAGATGATCTTGGCGTCGGGCCGGTGCTTGCGGATCAGGTCGTAGATCGCGCGGATGTTGTCGCGGTTCTCCTGCACGGTGGAGACCCGGAACTTGTGCCGGGCCGGATCGACGTACTTGCGCGGCACCGCCTTCCAGAACACTTCCCCGGTCGGCTCGTCGTACCAGACCTCGGACAGGCCGAAGGTCAGGATGAAGACGTCGGTCTTCATGAACAGATCGAGGGTCTCCAGCCGGGTCGACTCGTCGTAGCCGAACTTGGTGCCGTGGTAGCCGTACCAGAGGTCGACGGAGGGGAGCTTGTTCTCCAGCGCCCATTCGAATTGCTGGCGGATGGCGAAGGTGGTGACCAGGGCCTCGGCCATCTGCACCACGTAGGACTTGGCCTCACCGCGGTTCACCAGCGTGTAGTTCCTGGCGTTCAAATAGTTGCTGATGTTCTCGGCGAAGCAACTGCCGAAGGCGCAGATGTTGGTGGCTAGGTCGATGAACGGCGCCTTGGGCAACAATCCAATAAGAATGAAGCGTTCGATGGCATCGTGCCGCCGCATGTCTGCCATGTTCGGATTGAACACAACAGTTTCACTGTTGTACTAGTAGGAATCCTTGCGCTCCTTTTGCTCGGATTCTGAGATACTATCACTGGTGACGTCGTCGACCTTTTCGGGGCGGGTGAGAGAAGTCATAGCTGAACGCTTCTGCTGGATTGAAAGCCGATATTGCCCGATCAGGGCGGGGGGCGCCTAGTGCCTGTCAGGGAAGAATGAGCGCCCTCCCAATGCGTCGGCGGTGCCCACGATCTAGCCCGGAATCTTCTCCCACTCGGCCATCCAGGCCGCCGAATTGCCGTCGCTGGGCGCGCGCCAGTCGCCGCGCGGCGATAGCGAGCCGCCGGACGAGATCTTGGGCCCGTTGGGCACGGCCGAGCGTTTGTACTGGCTGGTGGTGAAGAAGCGCCACAGGAACACCCGCATCCACTTCTTGATAGCGGCCATATCGTAAGCCTTGCGCGATCCTTCGGGGAAATGGGGGGGCCAGGCGCCCGCCGCCGCGTCGCTCCAGGCATACTCGGCCAGGAACGCGATCTTGGACGGGCTGAAGCCGTAGCGGATCGTGTAGTAGAGGTTGAAGTCCTGCAGGGCGTACGGGCCGACCGAAGCCTCGGTCGACTGGACCACCCCATCCGCGCCCGCCGGCACCAGTTCGGGGCTGATCTCGGCCGCCACGATATCGAGCAGGATCGGGTTGGCGGCGGCGCCCATCAGGTCCTCGGCCGCGACCCAGCGGATCAGGTGCTGGATCAGGGTCTTGGGCACCGACGCGTTGACGTTGTAGTGGCTCATGTGGTCGCCGACGCCATAGGTGCACCAGCCCAGGCCCAGCTCCGACAGATCGCCGGTGCCGACCACGAAGCCGCCCAGCTGGTTGGCCAGGCGGAACAGGTAGTCGGTGCGCAGGCCCGCCTGCACGTTCTCGAAGGTGATGTCGTAGACCGGATTGCCGTCCGCATAGCCGTGGCCGATGTCCTTGAGCATCTGGTTGGCGGCCGGCTTGATATCGATCTCGCGCGCCGACACCCCCAGAGCCTTCATCAAGGCCCAGGCATAGCCCTTGCTCTGATCGCCGGTGGCGAAACCAGGCATGGTCACCGCCTCGATATTGGAGCGCGGCCAGCCGAGCAGGTCGAAGGCGCGGCAGATCACCACCAGGGCCTGGGTCGAATCCAGCCCGCCCGAGACGCCGATGATCACCTTCTTGGTCCCGGTAGCGTCCAGCCGCCGCACCAGGCCCGCGACCTGGATGTTGTAGGCCTCGTAGCAATCGTCATAGAGCCGGGTCGGGTCTGACGGCACATAGGGGAAGCGCTCGACGGCGCGGTCCAGGGCGACCTTGCGTCCCTTGGGCTTGAACGCGAACTCCACCCGGCGCACGAAGTCGGCCCCCGAGCGCTCGGCGCCCTCATGGAACGTGTGCAGCCGCAGGCGCTCCTGGGTCAGGCGTTCCAGGTCGATGTCGGCGTGCAGGAACTGGGGCTCGCGGGCGAAGCGCTCGGATTCCGCCAGGAGGGCTCCGTTCTCGTAGATCAGGGCGTGGCCGTCCCAGGCCAGATCGGTTGTGCTCTCGCCCCAGCCGGAGGCCGCATAGACGTAGGCGCAAACGCCGCGCGCCGACTGCGAGGCGCACAGCACCCGCCGGGTCTGGGCCTTGCCGATGGTGATGTTGGATGCGGAGATGTTGGCGATCACCGTGGCCCCGGCCATGACCAGCCGGCCGGACGGGGGTTCGGGGGTCCACAGGTCTTCGCAGATCTCCACGCCGAGGACGAAATCCGGATAGTCGCTGGCGGCGAAGATCAGGTCCGTGCCGAACGGGACGCGCCCGTGGCGCAGGGCGATCTCCTGGTCCTCGACCCCGAGGCCCGGGGTGAAATGACGGCGCTCATAGAACTCGCGGTAGGACGGCAGATAGCTCTTGGGCACGACGCCGAGCACGTCTCCGGCGCAGATCACAACGGCGCAGTTGTAGAGCTTTTGGCCGTTCATCAGGGGCGCGCCGACCACCGCCACTACTCCGCTGTTTGCCGAGGCCGCGCGGACGTCTTCGATGGCGTCGAGCACGCCGTCCAACACGGTGCGCTGCTGCAGCAGGTCGTCGATCGCGTAGCCGGACAGGCACAGCTCGGGAAACACGGTCAGGCCAGCGCCGGAGGCGTGGGCCTTGGCAAGGGTTTCGATCACGCTTTTGGCGTTGGTCGCGGGGTCGGCCAGGCTGATGCGGATCGGCGAGGCGCTGGCCCGCACGAACCCGTGGCTGTAGATCGAATGGAAGTCGTCCATTTCAGTTCCTTGCCGGACGCCTCGCGGCGGCCCCTTATGCTCAGATTGAGCAATATACTGGACCCAAAGGCGTAAACCTAGTGCTAATCAGCCCCGCGGCGGCAAATCAGGCCGAACGAGGTGGTGGCGAAACCGTCTACCGACATCTTCAGGTGCGCGCTTTGCCAGCCGTCGCGCCACAGGCCGTTGAAGGCCTCGGTCCTGTCGTTGTCGAAGGGCGGGATGTCGATGAAGCGGTCCAGGGGCTGGTGACCCACATGGAAATCCAAGGCTCGCACCTCGTGCCCACGCGCGCGCATTTCCTCGGCCAAGGCTTCGATGTGGCGCCGCTGGAACAGGACCATGGGCCAATTGTCGATGGTCTGCCCGTCGTCGGCGTAATTGAAATCGAAGACGTGCACCGCCAGCCCGCCGGGCTTGAGCACGTCCATGGTCTCGAGGATGAAATCCATGCCCTTGCGGATCGACCCCAAGTGGCCGGCCTCACCGATCGACCAGCAGGCGTCGAGACCTTTGAGGCCTTTCAGGCCGTCTTCAATGGGGCGGAAAGCGACGTTCTTTTGGAAAGTGAAGGCATCGGTCAAGTCGTCGCGGAAGGGCGGCGCGGTGCTCGACAGCACCGTGGAGCGCACCTCATTGCGTGACAGGTAACTGATCACCGAGCCGTCGACAGCGCCCAGGGCCAAAACCTCGGCCTCGGGCAGCAGCGCTTCGCCCTCGAACAGCGCCTGCAATACGAAGGCGCATTCCCATAGCCGTCGGTGATAGCGCGGCCGCTCGCGCAGGGCGGCGCACCAACTGCGGCACCAAACGGCTTCCATGTCGGCCTGGGCGGTGGGCTTGCTTCGCAGGTTGATCCTTTTGGCGTGCTCCACCGGGATCGACTGCAGGCCCGCCTCCAGGGTGCGCGCCAGTTCGTACCCGAGCGCCTTCACGTTCAGGCGGAGCGCTTCCAGATCCTTGGTGACCCGCCACAGATCATTGATGTTTGGATGTCCGGATTCGGTGACCAGACGGGTGAGGGCGCCGACATTCGCCTGCTCGGGCGCAGGGCCAGGATGGGCGGATGCGTCGGGTGTACCCGGCGCTGGGCCAGCGTGAGCGGGATCGAGTAGCAGACGGCGGAGCAAGCGGCGGATCATGACGGGCGATCCTAGCGCAAAGCCAGGTTGAGAATCTCGCAATCGCTCTGGCCCAGCGTCTTGATCAGCAAAGCCGCGCCTTTGCGGCCCTCTGCGCCGATGTCCATCGGGATAAAGAGATGGGTCAGGGTTGCGTCCGCCGTCTCCAGCGACTGCTCCGCGACGACCTGACCACCGATCACCACGGCCGCGGCGAGCCGCCCGCCCGCCGCCCTCGCGCCCAGCTCGATATCGATCTCGTAGTGGCCGGGACTGAGGCGGCCGAGGGCGGCGACGGCGGCCACCCGATCGCCAAAGTCAGCGGGAATCGCCAGGGCAAGGGGACTGCGCGTCAGAGGCGGCGTGGGCAGCAAGGCGTCGAAGCAAAGGCCCAGGCGCGCGGCGCGGTCGGCGACGGGCGCCTGGGCGATGTCCTGAGGGGTAAACAGGCTGGCCGCCGATGGCGGCGGCGATGACGACCGGGCCGACAGATATTCGCCCCGCTCCAAAACGTCCTGCAGCGCGAGCCAGTCGCTGGGCCGGTCGATTTTGCGGAAGGCCCAAACCCCGGGGACATCCAGGTGCGGAAAGGGTCCCAGCATCAGCGGCGGCGGGGCGTCGGCGGTCTGGGGCGTGGTTTCGGCGTTGCGATCGAGGCTACGCGGCGTCAGCCGTCCATCGACATCGCCCTGCATCTCAAGCTCGGTCAGGTCTTCCACGGCCTGGGCAAAGACTCCGTTCACCGTGAGGGCGCGCGGTAGGGCGTGAGGCTGCAGCCGGTCGTCGCCGCCCAAGGGCTGGGCGAAAGCGGCCAGACCTAGATGACCGCCGACCTTCAGCATATCGGCGGCGGCCTGGAGCACCTGCGCGCCCTCCACCCGGCCATTGGCGAAGATGGCGTTCTGCGGCAGCAGCACCGCGTCGTAACGGAACCCTTCGGCGAGGGCGGCGGCCCGATCCTGGATCAAACCCACCGGCCGTGGGCTGACCCAGCCGTGAGAGGCGAACTGCCCGCGCCAGTCGACGGCTTGGACCGCGCCGGAGCCCAAGGTCGCTGGATCGACGATGTCGACATCATAGCCCTGGTGCGCCAGTGCAAACGCCAGCAGTTCGGGCGACTGGCCGGCGACCAGGACGGTCGGTCGGCCCGTTGGCGGAACGCAGGCCATCAGGTTCTGGGTCAGGCTCACGCGCTCCCAGGTCCAGACCTCGCGGCCATAGAGCAAGGCGTGATCACGGTTGCTGAACAACCGCCGGGCCAAGTGAACCCAGGCGGGATCCTCCCAGTCCTCGAGGCGCACCAGGCGGCTGGCGGCTCCTCGTCCGGCGGCCGCATCGACCACGCCTTGGGCCGGAGTTTGGCTGGAGGGGCGCGACTGTCTGGTCTGGGCCAAGATCGGTGCGGTGTCGACATCGGCGCCGACCAACCCATGGACGATCAGGATGTCCAGTTCCTGGCCGATGCGCCGGGCGTCGCGCCAGTCATCGTCCGAGGGCTTGGCGGCCAGCTTGTTCAGTAGGGCGTCGATCCGCTTCAGATCGCTCCGCGCCGGCGGCTCCAGCGCCCCCAGGTCGCTCATCGCCGCTTGCTGCGCAGGCGACGCGTCGGCCCGGCGACTGGCGGATCGGTCGGCGATATAACCGTGACGCACGCGTGAGGAGTAAGGGGTCAAGGTCACGGCGACGTCGGCCATGACCTGCGGCTCGAAGAAGTTGTGCACGCCGTTGACGATCACCACGCGGCCTGGCCGGGCGCCGGCGGCCTGACGTTGCAGGTCGCGATCGACGGCGCGCTTGAAGGCGTTGTCGACCCGCCACAGCCGGGCGCTGTCCTGCTCGGTCAGGTTCAGATGATGGGTCGAATGCTCAGCGCCGACTTCAAAGACGAACATGTCGCATCGGTCCAGCCAGTCCGCCATGGACAGCCGCGTGATCCCGGGGGGCAGGGCGGGCGTTTCGCCGTCGTCCGGCAC
The DNA here is from genome assembly GCA_947475845.1 of Caulobacteraceae bacterium. GTDB lineage: Bacteria > Pseudomonadota > Alphaproteobacteria > Caulobacterales > Caulobacteraceae > BOG-938. The sequence goes on from CANJMO010000006.1 coordinate 58,400, forward strand.
ACACAGGGGGGCGCCGCCCATCGCCGCCCAGCCGGCGGCGAACGCCTGCAGAGTGTCGGCCCGGCATCCGACATAGCCGATCCGCGTATCGGCCGGCAGGCACGAGACCACGTCCAGCAGATAAGGCAGAACATGCTCGTGCGGGTAGTCCAGCCGGCCGTAATCCTCCAGCACATACTGGGTCTGCAAAAACCCTTCCAGCGGCGCGGCGATGGTGGCTTGCAGGCCCTGGAGATAACGGGCGGCGCTGGCCTGGCCCAGGGCGAAGGTCTCGATCTCGACGTCCGCCAGGCCCCAGCTCGCGGCTTGCTCGGGAATTTCCGGGGCCGTGACGTCGTCGCCGAAGCGGACCTGGTCGTTTTCGGCCCGATCGACCTTGTGATAGGGCGAGGACCGGCGGGTGTGATCGCAGTGATAGCCGATCAGTCTGTCGAGCGCGGTTTCCACCTGGCCGCGCTTGAAGCGCATCCGCTTGGCGATATTGGCGTCCAGGTGCCAGCCGAGGATCATCTCCTCATGGAAGCCGTCGATCTCGAACAGATCCTTGCGCAGGAACAGCTGGAAGTCGCCGGGGGCGTCATACAGGTTGTCGCGGTCCGCGAGGGTGATCTCGTTCAGGTGGAACCGTTCGCCCCATTCGCGCGCGGCGGCGATCAGGCGCGGCGCGTCCTTACGGTCCAGGCTTTCCCACAGCCCCTCGGGCAGCTCGAAGCGCGGCAGGTGGTAGAAGCCGTCCGCGAGACCGGCGACCACTGAGGTCAGGGTCGCCCCGTCCTTGCGCGGACAGAAGATCATGTCGGTGTTGGTCGACAGGATCCAGCGGTTGGCGGGGTTCGAGCGCCGGATGGCCACGTTGCGCGCGATGGGCTCCAGCGCCACCAGGTGGGTGCGCGCGGCAAAGCGTTCGAGGTGTTCCTTGGTGCGCACCCGCAACACCCGAAGGCGTTCCACGGCCTTGGCTGTCAGGGTGTCGGCGATGGCTTCGGGAAAGGTCGGCAGGTCGTCGGGCGTATTGTAGTCGACGAACAGGATTTCATCATCGGGGTCGGTGAGCAGCTCGGCGATCGCGTTCAGGCTGATCGCGGCGCGCTTGTGCAGATTGTAGCCGTGACTGTCGTTCCGGCCGTACAATACCACTGACAGCATTCAGACCACCCCGTCAGCCTGCCCGCCCCGAGGCGCGCAGGCTGTCGCCGGGGTTTAGCGGCGGGGCGCCAAAGCGCAAGCCAAACCTGACAGCCGCATGACCCCTCACCGGGCTTTATTCAGCCTCACGCCTGCTGTACGAGCGGGACATCGCCCCACGGAGTTGCAGTCATGATCGACGCCAGGCTGAAGAGCGCGGCGGGCCTGCTCGCGGGACTGACGGCGATGCTGGGCGCGTCCGGCTCCCAGGCGCGGCCCTATCTGATGCTGGCCGCGGACAACACCGGCTTCATCGCCCTGGACCTTGGCGCCATCGGCCAGAAAGACATCGATACCGCTCAGGTGACCATGATCTCGGCGCCTCTGGCCGGCGCGCGCTACGGCGACAAGATCGCCGCGCTCAAGAAGGAGCGAATAGAGTTCGAATGCCAGGGCGAGCGATGGCGCCTAGTGGGCGTCTCCTATGCCGACGCCAAGGATCAGACGCTGGCGGCCGACCCCACCGCCGCCTCGGACTGGCAACCGATCGCCGGCAAGCCCCTGCTGCCAGTGGCGCGTGACGCCGGGTGCCTGCGCCGCTACCGTCAGGCGATGGTCTCGCGCGATCTGAACCTCGGTGACATCGTCTCCAATTTCCACAAGGCCTGGAGCCCGCCGGCGGCCCAGCCCCTGACCGAAAAGCAGCTGCTGGAGCAGCGCTTCAAGGCCAACCACTAGCGCCGTAACAGCCTTGGACGGTTTGTTCTAGCCTCGCCCGCTGGATGCCGCAAAGATGCGGCATGACCGCGACGATGAGTTTCGCCGACCGCTTCTGGACCGCCCCTGACGGCCTGTCCTTGCATGCCCGTGACTATGCCGCCGCAGCCGGCCCGGCACGGGCGCCGGTCATCTGCATCCATGGCCTGACCCGCAACGCCCGCGACTTCGAGGCTCTGGCCCCGCGTCTGGCCGCCAAGGGCCGCCGGGTGCTGGCGGTGGACGTGCGGGGACGCGGCCAGTCCAGCTGGGATCCTGACCCCAGCCGCTATGTCCCTCCGGTCTACGCCGGCGACATCCTCGCCCTGATGGACGCCCTGGCCATCGCCCGCGCGGTGTTCATCGGCACCAGCATGGGCGGGCTGATCACCCTGGTGGTGGCCGCGATGCGCCCCACGGCCATCGCCGCCGCCGTGCTCAACGACGTCGGCCCCGAACTTGCCCCCGAGGGCCTGGCCCGGATCGGCGGCTACGTCGGCGGCGGAGCCCCCATTGCCGACTGGGAGGGTGCGGCGGCCTACGCCAAACGCCTCAACGAGGTCGCCTTCCCCGCCTATGGTTCCGCCGATTGGATGGCTTTCGCCCGGCGCCTGTTCAGCGACAGGGAGGGAGTTCCCGTGCTGGACTACGACCCCGGCATCTCCGCCGCCTTCAAGAAAACCGAACTGAAGCCCGGCGAGGAGCCGCCGCCGCCGGACCTCTGGCCCCTGTTCGACACCCTGTCCAAGCGGCCATTGCTGACCATCCGCGGCGAAACCTCGGACATCCTGTCGCCCGCCATCGCCGAACACATGCGCCTGGCCGCGCCGGACATGGCCTATGCGGAGGTTTCCGCTATCGGCCACGCCCCGATGCTGGACGAACCTCAGGCTTTGGCGGCCATCGACGCCCTGCTGGCGACCGCGCCATGAGCGACCCGTCCATCCCGGTCCTGGCCATCGACGACCTCAAGGTCCGCTTCAGCACCCCCGACGGCTTGATCGAGGCGGTGCGCGGCGTGTCGCTGGTCGTCCAGCGCGGCGAATGCCTGGGCGTGGTCGGCGAGAGCGGTTCGGGCAAGAGCCAGACCTTCATGGCGGTGATGGGCCTGCTGGCCCAGAACGGCGTCGCCACCGGCTCGGCCCGCTTTCAGGGCCGCGAACTGCTCGGTCTGAAATCCGACGCGCTCAACACAGTGCGCGGTTCCAAGATGGCGATGATCTTCCAGGATCCGCTGACCGCCCTGACCCCGCATGTGAAGATCGGCGAGCAGATCGCCGAGCCCCTGCGCCGGCATCTGAAGCTGTCGCACGACGAGGCGCGCAAGCTGGCGCGCGAATGGCTGTCGCGGGTGCGCATCCCCGACGCCGCCCGGCGCCTCGATCAGTACCCGCATGAGCTCAGCGGCGGCATGCGCCAGCGGGTGATGATCGCCGCCGCCATGGCCCCCGGCCCCCAGCTGCTGATCGCCGACGAGCCGACCACTGCCCTGGACGTCACCGTCCAGGCCGAAATCCTCGACCTGATGGACGAGCTGAAGCGTGAAACCGGCGCCGCCATGGTCCTGATCACCCACGACATGGGCGTGATCGCGCGCCTGGCCGACCGGGTCTGCGTGATGAAGAACGGCGCCTATGTCGAGGAAGGCTCCGCCGCCCATATCTTCGCCGCCCCCGACGCGCCCTATACCCGCGCCTTGCTGGAGGCGATCCCGCGCCTGGACCGGCTCGATCGGGGCGGCCGCCCGACCCTGGACCCGGTAGCGGCGGATTCTCCGGTGATCGTCGAGGCCAAAGACGTCAAGGTGTGGTTCCCGGTCCCCGGCGCCGGTTTCCTGGCCAAGCCGCGCCAGCTTCGCGCCGTCGACGGCGTCGATATCACTCTGCGCCGGGGCGAGACCCTGGGCGTGGTCGGCGAAAGCGGATCGGGCAAATCGACCCTGGCCCGCGCCGTGCTCAACCTGATCGCGCCGTCGGCCGGCGCGGTGACCATCCTCGGCCGCGACATCACCCGCGCCCAGGGCGAGGACCTGCGCAAGGCGCGCAAGGACCTGCAGATCGTGTTCCAGGACCCCCTGGCCAGCCTCGATCCGCGCATGACCGTGGGCGACTCCATCGCCGAGCCGCTGCAGGTGCACCACCCGGCCCTGAGCCGCGTCGAACGCGAGGAGATGGCGCGGCGGATGATGGCCGAGGTCGAGCTCGATCCGGCCCTGATCAACCGCTATCCGCACGAGCTTTCAGGCGGCCAGAACCAACGCGTCGGCATCGCCCGGGCCATGATCCTGAACCCGGCCCTGGTGATCTGCGACGAGGCGGTGTCGGCGCTCGACGTCTCGGTCCGCGCCCAGATCATCGACCTGCTGATCGGCCTGCAGAAGCGCTTGGGCATGGCCATGCTGTTCATCAGCCACGACCTGGCGGTGGTGCGCGAGATCAGTCACCGGGTGATGGTGCTCTACCTCGGCCGGGTGATGGAGCAGGCGACCCGCGAGCAAATCTATAACGCCCCGCGCCACCCCTACACCAAGGCCCTGCTGTCAGCGGCTTTGATCCCCGACCCGGCGATTGAGAAGACGCGCAAGCGGATCAAGCTGGTCGGCGAACCGCCCAGCCCGCTGGATCCCAGGAGCGCCTTCCGCTTCCTGCCGTCGCGGGCCCCGGTGGACGTCAACGCGCCGTTCGCCGTTCCCGAACTTAGGGAAATCGAGCCCGGGCACTTCGTTGCGGAGTTCGAGGAGGCCTAGGACCGGCGCCGGTCCTTGCCGTCTTCGTATCCGGCGGCGTTGAAGCGGCGGCGGTCAGGCCCGACGTAGTCGCCGGATGCGATCCAATCTCGCGCCTCACCCGACACCGCGTTGATGCGTTTCAGGAGGTCGCCCATGGTGAAGGGCCGGCGCAGCAGTTCGTGCACCCCGGCGTCACGGGCCCCATGCACCATCGAGGCGGTGATCTCGGCCGAGGCGACGATCACCGGGACCGCCCGGCAGGTCAGATCGCTGCGGCGCAGCTCGCGGCAGAAGGCGAGGCCGTCGAAGGTCGGGGCCTTGGCTTCCAGGAAGATGGCCTGTGGATCGTCGCGCTTAGCCAGAGCCCAGGCGCGCGGCGCGTCGTTGGCCACGGCGATGCGATAGCCGGGGCGCAGGCTTTTTATGAAATCCGCCAGCATCTTGGCGTTGGCGGTGTTGGGATCGACCACCAACACCCTGTCGATCTTCAACCTAAGGCTCCGTGCGCGCGCCCCCTGCGCGTTCGGTTGAACCGCCGACAACGCTCAAGGTTGCATCACGCCGTCTTGGGCTTGTGTCCGCTGATCTCGGATCCGGCGTCCTTGTCCAGGCTCGCGTAGGAAAATACCGCCAGGGCGCTGAGGGCCCCGGCCAACACCAGGGCGACGCGAAAGTCGAACACCTCCAGGCGCGGAGCGTGGCGCAGCACCTCGCTGAAGTTGAGCATCAGGGCTCCCACCGCCACCCCCATGCCCATGCCCAGCTGCAGGGTCAGGGCGGACACCACCGCGGCGGTGTTGCGTTGGGCCGGGCTGACGTCGGCGAAGGTGATCATGGTCAGGCAGGTGAACTGCATCGAGCGGCTGGCCCCCGCCATCGCCAGGATCGCGCCCGTGATCAGCAGCGGCTGGTGCGGGGCGATCAGGGCGCAGGCGGCGATGGCCGCCGCCGCGATCAGGCCGTTGATCACCAGGACGTTGCGCAGGCCCCACTGCTGGATGATGCGGTTGGTGATGGTCTTCATCAGCAGGTTGGCGGCCATGTAGATCAGCAGCAGGAAGCCCGACTGCACCGGCGACAGTCCGAAACCGAGCTGGAACATCAGGGGCAGCAGGAATGGCGTGGCGCTGATCGCCGCGCGGGAAATCGTCCCGCCGGAAATGCAGCTGACGAAGAACGATTTCAGCTTGAGGGCGTCGAGCCGCAGCAGGGGATGGGGCGCCTTGCGCACATGGCGGATGGCGGCGAAACCCACCGCTACGGCCGCCAGCAACAGGGCGGCGCCGACCGGCAGGCTGGTATCCTGGCGCTGACCGATCACATCCAGGCCATAGGTCAGGCAGCCGAGCGCCACCGCCATCAGGATGAAGCCGAGGGTGTCGAACGGCGTGCGCTCCTCGGTCTTCTGGTTGGGGATGAAAGCCAGGACCAGGGCCATGCCCAGCAGCCCCACCGGCAGGTTGACGTAGAAAATCCAGCGCCAGTTGGCGGCGCTGGTGATGAAGCCGCCCAGCGGCGGGCCCAGCACGGGCGCGAACAGGGCCGGCCAGACCAGGGTCGACAGGGCCCGCAGCAGATCCTTTTTCTCGGCGTTGCGCAGCACCACCAGCCGTCCGACCGGCGACATCATCGCCGCCGCTGCCCCCTGCAGGATGCGGGCGCCGATGAAGGTCGTGAAATCCGGGGCCAGGCCGCACAGCATCGAGGCGATGGTGAAGGCCCCGATGGCGGCGCAGAACAGGTTGCGCGGCCCGACCCGGTCGGCCAGCCACCCGGACGCCGGGATGCAGGCGGCCACTGCCAGCACATAGGCCGTGACCCCTAGGCTCATGCGGGTCGGCGTGATGGCGAAGGTCTGGGCCATGGTCGGCAGAGCCGTGACGATGATGGTCGCGTCCAGGTTCTCCATGAAGTAGGCGCAGGCCACGATCAGGGCGATCACCATGGATCGCCCGCCCACCCATTCCACGAACTTGTTCGACACAGTCGCCAACTCCTATGCGGCGCGCTGCACCGCGAGATTGCTCTACAGCCCCGCCGCCGTTAGGTTGCGCGACTTTTTCCCGGCTTTACCCCATGACCCTGACCTTCGACAGCATCAAAGCCGCCGCCGAGCGGCTGCACGGCCACATCGAGCGCACCCCCATGCGCCGTTCGCGGACCCTGTCTGAGATTACCGGGGCCGACGTGTGGGTGAAGTTCGAGAACCTGCAGTTCACCGCCGCCTACAAGGAGCGCGGCGCGCTCAACAAGCTGCTGCAGCTCGACGCGGATGAGCGCAGACGGGGCGTGATCGCCGCGTCCGCCGGCAACCATGCGCAGGGCCTGGCCTATCACGGCGCGCGCCTCGGCATTCCCGTCACCATCGTCATGCCCAAGACCACCCCCTTCGTGAAGGTGGAGCAGACCCGCGGTCACGGCGCCAACGTCCTGATCGAGGGCGAGACCTATGACGACGCCTCTGTCTTCGCCGTGACCCTGGGCCAGGACCGCGGCCTGGTTTTCGTGCACCCGTTCAACGATCTGGACGTGATCGCCGGCCAGGGCACCATCGCCCTGGAGATGTTCGAGGATGCGCCCGATCTGGAAATCCTGCCGGTGCCGATCGGCGGCGGCGGCCTGATCTCCGGTGTGGCGACGGCGGCCAAGGCGATCAAGCCGGACGTCAGGATCGTCGGCCTGGAGCCGGCCATGTACCCCTCGTTCAGCGGGCGCATGAGCAACCTGCCGTTCAAGGCCGGGGGGCAGACCATCGCCGAGGGTATCGCCGTCAAGCAGGTCGGCGACCTGACGTACGCGATCGCCCGCCCCCTGATCGACGAGGTGTTGCTGATCGAGGAGCCCGACTTCGAACGGGCCGTGGCGCTGTACGCCAACGTCGAGAAGACCATCGCCGAGGGCGCCGGAGCCGGCTCGCTGGCCGCCCTGCTGGCCTATCCAGAGCTGTTCCGCGGCAAGAGCTGCGGCCTGATCCTGACCGGCGGCAACATCGATACCCGCCTGCTGGCCTCGGTGCTGACCCGCGAACTGGTGCGCGCCCAGCGCATCGTCTCCTTGCGCATCGTCGGCGACGACCGGCCGGGCCTACTGTCCACCGTGGCACAGACCATCGGCTCGCACGGGGCGAACATCATTGAGGTGGCGCACAACCGCCTGGCCCTTGACGTCCCGGCCAAGGGCGCGGAGTTCGATATCATGATCGAAACTCGCGACGCCCGGCACACTCAGGAAATCATCGACGCCCTGAGCCAGGCGGGCTATCCGCCCCGGACTGTCTAGGACTCACCGTCTAAAATCCCATTGTCTAAAAAAGACCGCAGACCCGATCCAAGAAGGCCCGTGCCTATGATCCGCCGCCTCGCCCTCGCCCTGACTGCCGTTCTCGCCCTGGGCGCCTGCCACGATCCGGGCAAGGCCGCCGAGAAGCCTGCCGCCGACACCGGCGCCAATGCCGCCTTCCTGGCCAACAACGCCAAGCAGCCGGGCGTGGTCACCCTGCCCGACGGGCTGCAGTACAAGATCGTCACCTCCGGCCCCGCCACGGGCGTCCCGCCCAAGGAAGTCGACGAGGTCAAGGTCAACTACGAGGGCAAGCTGCTGGATGGCACGGTGTTCGACTCGTCGTTCGCCCGCGGCCAGCCCGCCGCCTTCCCGCTGGAAGGCCTGGTCCCGGCTTGGGTCAAGGCCTTGCAGCTGATGCGTCCCGGTGACGAATGGACCCTGTGGGTGCCGCCGGCGATGGGCTACGGCGACGAGGCCAAGGGTCCGATCCCGGCCAACAGCATCATGGTCTTCCGCATCCAGCTGCTGGACGTGCGCCGGGCTCAATAGGCGAACGCGCTTAAGCAGCGAAGCCGTAGCGCAAAACAAGCGAAAAGCGGCCCGGAATCCGGGTCGCCCTTCCCGTCCATATGCGGCCTGGTTTAGGTTGTCGCATGGTCGACACCGAAGCCCTCGCCGCGCGCAGCATCGACATCCTCGCCCGCCTGGTGGCGTTCGACACCACCTCGCGCGGCTCCAACCTCGCCCTGATCGAATATGTCGAGGCCGAACTGGCGAAGCTCGGCGTGACCGGCCGGCGCGTGCCCAATGAGCACGGCGACAAGACCAATCTGTTCGCCACCATCGGCCCCAATGTGGAGGGCGGCGTCGTCCTGTCCGGCCACACCGACGTGGTGCCGGTGGACGGCCAGCCGTGGACCTCCGATCCCTGGACCCTGACCCGCAAGGGCGAGCGCCTGTACGGCCGCGGAACCTGCGACATGAAGGGGTTCCTGGCCCTGGCCCTGGCCGCCGCGCCGGAACTGGCCAAGACGTCGCTGAACCGCCCCGTGCACCTGGCCTTCTCCTACGACGAGGAGGTTGGCTGTCTCGGCGCCCCTTCGATGATCGCGGTCATCGCCCGCGAGCTGCCCCGCCCCGCCGCCGTCATCGTCGGCGAACCGACCTCGATGCAGGCGGTTCGCGGACACAAAGGCATCGCGGCCTTCAAGGTCACCGTCAGCGGCCGCGAGGCCCACTCCAGCCTGACTCATCTGGGGGTCTCGGCCGTGATGGCGGCGGTCAAGCTGATGGGCCTGCTGACCGAGCTGTCGGAAAAGCTTGAGCGCGACAGCGACCCGGCCTCGCCGTTCACCCCCAAGGGCGCGACCCTCACCATCGGCCAGGTCAACGGCGGCACGGCTGTCAACATCCTGGCGCGCGAGTGCGTGTTCTGGTTCGACCTGCGTACCCCGCCGGGCATGGACCCGCTAGCGATCTTGGCGCCGTTCATGGACGCGGCGCGGGTCATGGACGGCGAACTTAAGGCTCGAGCGGAGGAGGCTGGGGTGCGCGTCGAGAACCGCTCGATCACCCCGCCCCTCGCGCCCGAGGCCGACGGCGCCGCCGAACAGATCGCGCGGCTGCTGGCCGGGGACAACGGGCCCGCCCGGGTGGTCTCCTATGCGGCCGAGGCCGGCCAGTTCCAGGGCGCGGGTTTCTCGACCGTGATCTGCGGTCCCGGTTCGATCGACCAGGCGCACCAGCCCGACGAATATGTCGACATCGTCCAGATGGAGCGCGGCGCCCAGTTCATGGGCCGGCTGATCGAAATGCTCAGCGTCTGATCTGCCCGTGTATCACCGCGCGATACGCGGTTTCAGGCGGCCCTTACGGCTCAAGACATCCAACGGGTTCCAAGTCATCATGCCGGCGATGGCCAGGGACGAAGCCCTGCGCCGGGCCTGGACCCGTCGCCGTTCGCGCCAGATAGCGGGCAGGCCCTGCAGCGCCGCCTCGACCCCGCGCTCCACCGGATCGGCATGGCCGCGCAGCGTCGCCCTCAGCCACACGGCCAAGGTCGCCGTGCCGTGGAATGGCAAGGTCAGCAGCAGCAACGGCAGCGGGGTGCATTTGAAATAGACCCAAAGCCGGTTTCGCACCCCGTGGAACACCGAGAAATCCGAGCGCCGTCCGCCGGTGGAGACCGAGCCCTCGTGCAGGACCACCGCGTCTCCGGCCAGCAGCACCGGCTCGCCGATGAGGCGCAGGCGATAGCCGAGGTCAACGTCCTCGCAGTAGCAGAAGAAGCTCTCGTCGAAGCCGCCGAGTTCGAGGAACAGGGCGCGGTCGATCATCATCGCCGCGCCGCAGGGCGAAAACACCTCGCACGGGCCGATCGCCCCCGGATCGGGCGCGCCGTAGCCGCCGCGGAAGGGAAAGCCGATCGCCGCCATGGCGTCGCCGAGACCGTCGAGCCTTGCAGGCTCGGCCGCCATCCTCTGGCAGGCGGTGAAGCAACGCACCTCTGGAAAAGCCTTGGCCGCCGCCAGCATGCGCTCCAGCCAGTCCGGTTCGGCATAGGCGTCGGGATTGAGCAGGACCAGCCAGCGCCTCCTCGCCTGCTCCGCCGCCCGGTTGTTGCCCGCCGCGAACCCCACATTGGCGCCGTTGTCGATCAGCCTGATGCCCGGATCGGCCGCGGCCGCGGCCTGCGGCGCGCCATCCGAAGAGCCGTTATCGGCGACGATGGTCTCGAAACCCTGAGCGCTCTGGGCCTTCAGCGCCGCCAGGCAGCGCCCAAGCGTTCCGGCGCTCTGATAGGTCAGCACGACGACGCTGACGTCCGCCGCCTCAGTCCCGCCGATCGCAGTCTTGTTGGCCATGTGCGCGAGTGGATACCGATTCACCGCGAAACCCACTAGAGGGGAGATGTGATGGACCGACCCGTGAGCCCTCGATGAGCCTTCTCACCGGCCTGCGCCGGCTGAGCCGCGCCTTGCCGCTCCCGCCGCGCCTGCTGCACCGTCTGCGCCGCGCAGCCGGGGTCGGTTTCCAGATCAGCGCCTATCTGCGCCACGGCATGGGCCGCAAGCCCGCCCGCCCCACTCCGGGTCCGGTCTGCGTGGTCGGTTTCCACGGCTCTGTTCTCGGCATCGGCGAGGCGGCCCGCGCCTTCTCCGCCGCCCTGCGCGCCGCCGGGGCCGAGGTGATCGACTGGGACATCAGCGCCCTGTTCGGCCACGACGTGCGGCTGGACGGCGGCTGGTCGGTCACCCCGCCACCGTCGGCCGCCGCCTTCGCCATCCACCTCAACCCGCGCGAACTGGTGCAGCTGATGGCCATGACCGGCGGCGTCCCGTTCAAGGGCAGCTTCTGCGTCGGCTGCTGGGCATGGGAACTAGAGGAGATCCCCAAAAGCTGGCGCGCCGCCTTCCGCTATGTCGATGAAGCCTGGACCCCGAGCCGGTTCGTCGCCCTGGCCGTCTCAGGCCGCGCCCCCGCCGGCCTTCCGGTCCGTGTCCTGCCCCATCCGCTGCCGCCGACTACGGCAGAGCGCGACCGCGCCGCTTTCGGCATCCCCGAGGACGCCGTCGCGGTGTTGACCGCCTTCGACATCAAGTCCGGCTTCACCCGCAAGAATCCGATCGGCGCCGTACGCGCCTTCCGCGCCGCTCATCGCAAAGCCCCTGGCCCGGCCCTGATGATCTGCAAGGTGGCGGGGGCCGAGGCCGCGCCGGACCTCTACGAGGAACTGAAGTCCGAGGTCGGCTACGCCGGCGACGTGGTCCTGATGGATCAGTGGCTGACCGGGACGCAGATGGCGGCGCTCACCGCCAGCGTCGATATCGTCCTGTCGCTGCACCGTTCGGAAGGATTCGGCCTGCTGCCGGCCCAGGCCATGCTCGCCGGCAAGGCGGTGGTCGCCACCGGCTGGTCCGGCAATCTGGAGTTCATGACCGCTGACGACAGCGCCCTGGTCGACTATAGGCTGATCCCGGTCAACGACCCCCAGGGTCTCTATGGTCACGGCATCTGGGCCGATCCCGATCCCGATCAGGCGGCGAGCCTGCTCGCCGCTCTGCTGGCGGACGCGGACAGACGTCGGGCGCTGGGCGAGCAGGCCGCGGCCCAGGTGGCGCAAAGGCTGGACCCGGTCCGGCTCGGCCGCCAAGCGCGCACTTGGTTGGGCCACGGCGATTTTGGAGCTTGAGTGTCTATGCAGGTCGAACGCCTCGCCATTCTCGACGTCGTGCTGCTGACGCCCAAGCGTTACGGCGACGAGCGCGGCTGGCTGTCCGAAGTCTATAGCCGCAGAGCGATGGCGCAGGCCGGCGTGCCAATGGAGTTCGTACAGGACAACCAGGCCTTCTCACCCAAGCGCGGCACCCTGCGGGGCCTGCACCTGCAGGTTCCGCCCCAGCCGATCGCCAAGCTGACGCGCTGCATCCGCGGCGCGATCTTCGACGTGGCGGTGGACCTGCGCGCCGGCTCTCCGACCTTCGGCCGCTGGGTCGGGGCCGAGCTGACCGCCGACAACGGCGCGATGCTGCTGTCCCCGCGCGGTTTCGCCCACGCCTACTGCACCCTGACCGACAACGTCGAGGTGCTCTACAAGCTCGACGGCTACTACGCGCCGGACTGCGAGCGCGGCCTGCGCTGGGACGATCCGGCCATCGGCATCGACTGGCCGATCTCGGCCGACCTTCTGACCATCAACGAGCGCGACCGCACCCTGCCGCTGCTGGCCGACTTCCCGCCCGTCGTTCTCTGATGCGCGTCCTGCTGACCGGGATTTCGTCCTTCACCGGCCTGTGGTTCGCCCGCGCCCTGGCCGGGGCCGGACATGAAGTGGTGGCGCCGATGCGCGCCTCAGCCCCCACCGATCCGGTGCGCGCCGCCCGCCTGGACGAAGCCGCGAAGGTCGCCGACCTGATCCCCGCCACTCCGTTCGGCTCCGACCGCTTCCTGGGCCTTCTGGCCGACTACGGCCCGTTCGACGTCCTCTGTCACCACGCCGCCGAGGCGGCCAACCACAAGTCGCCGGATTTCGACGTCGACGCTGCGGTGGCGGCCAATACGTTCAACGCCCGCGCGGTGCTGGAAATGGCCCGCGATACCGGGGTCCAGCGGCTGGTCATCACCGGCTCGGCTTTCGAGGCGGGCGAGGGCCAAGGATCGGAGCCCCTGCGCGCCTTCAGCCCCTACGGCCAGTCGAAGACCGAAACGTCGCTGGCCTTGCAGGACGAGGCGGCGGAGGCCGGCCTGGAGTGGGTCAAGGTGGTCATCCCCAATCCGTTCGGTCCCTACGAGGGCCAGACCTTCCAGCGGTTTGTCATGACCCGCTGGAGCCGGGGCGAGGCGGTGCATGTCTCCCACCCCCTCTACGGCCGCGACAACATCCCGGTGGACCTGCTGGCCGCCGTCTACGCAAAGGCGGCGGAGGGCGAGCTCGGGCATCATGTCTCGCCGTCGTTCTACGCCGGGCTGACCGGCGATTTCTTCAAGCGTATGGCGAGCGAGGTCGCGCCGCGCACGGGCTGGGCGTGTGAATTGACCCTTGCCGACGGCCACGCCTTCGATGAGCCGGAGACGCGGTTGAACCTGCAGTCGGTGGAGCCCGCCTATTTCGGCTGGTCGGAAAGCGCCTTCTGGGACGCCTATGCGGCCTACTACGCGGCCGCGCTCAAATAGCGACGCGATAGCGCGGAAAAATCAGGCCTTGAACGCCTGGACCAGCAGAGCCTGCAGGCCGCGCGCGTCGAGATCTTCGGGATTCTTGTCCGAGGCGTAGGAAAAGCCGTCCGCCGCCGCCGCCCTCGCCGCAGGCAATGGTCTTCACCGGATGGAAGGAGAAACAGGCCGCCGCGGAATGGGCGCAGCCGCCCGCCGCCTTGCGGTCGCGCACCGAACCCAGAGCGTGCGCGGCGTCCTCGACCAGGACGAAGCCGTGGGCCTGCGCCACCTCGGCCAGGGCCGGCATGGCGCACATGCGGCCGCCCAGATGCACCGGCAGGGCCGCCTTGACCGGGCCGGTCGCCCGCGCCGCCGCTTCGGCCAGGGTTTCACTGGTCAAAAGGCCGGTGATGGGATCGACGTCGGCGAACAGGACGTCGGCCCCGCACATCCGCGCCGCCGTGGCCGTGGACAGGAAGGTGATCGCCGGAACGATGCAGATGTCGCCGGGCCCGACGTCGAGCGCGCGCAAAGCCAGATAGAGGGCCGCCGAGCCGCTCGAGCAGGCCACGCCGTGGGCCGCGCCAACCCTGGCGGCCGCAGCCGCTTCGAATTGCGCCGTCTTGGGTCCCTGGGCCAGATGCCCGCCGGTCAGCACCTCGACCACCGCCGCCACGTCGTCGGCCTCGATCAGGTGGCGGCCGTAGGGAAGGGCCTGCGCCATCGCTCAGAAATCGAGGTTGTCGTAGTCCGCCGCAGGGGCCATGCCCGGCCAGCGGTCGGCGAGCACCACGCGGAAGCAGGGCCGGCACTTCAGGCGCGTGTACCAGGTCTTGGTAATCGGGAAGTCGCGCCAGGGCACGTCTCCAAAGTAGTCGATCACCGATATGTGGGCCGCCGCGGCGAAGTCGGCGATCGACAGGTGCTCGCCGGCCAGCCAGTTGCGCACGCCGAGCAAGTCTTCGACCATCTTCAGGTGCCGGCGCAGGGCCTCGCGGCCGGCGCGCATGGCGCCATGATCGGGCGAGCCGCCGCCGGCCAGGCGCTTTTCCATCTTCTCGCGCAGCAGATAGCCGTTCACCTCGGCGTCGAACTGACGCTCGAACCACTGCGACAGGCGCCGCGCCTCGGCCCGTTCGGCGGGGTCCTTGGCCAGCATCGGCGTCTCGGGATAGCGCTCTTCCAGGTGCTCGAGCACCGCGTGACTCTCGCAGACCACCAGGCGCGAATCACCGTCCCGTTCCACCAGCACCGGGGTCAGGCCCGAGGGATTCAGCGCCGCCAGAGACGCCGGACGCTCCCAATAGCGCTCGATCGCATCGCTGAACGGCAGCCGCTTTTCCGCCAGCACCAGGCGCACCTGGCGCGAGGCGGGATCGAGCGGGAAGTGGTGGAGGGTGCGTTCTATGGTCATTCGAGGCGGCCTGGGATGCCCCACATGGCCCCAACAAGCTTAATTGGTCGTTTACCGTAGGCAAAAAGGACTATTGGGCCTTCTCGAAAGCGCCGCCGTGCGCCTCGTGCCGTCCGACAGGATCCGCATGGATCAGGATGTCGGCCGCCGGGAACGCCTCCAGCACCCGGCGCTCGGCGGCGATCAGGATATGGTGGACCTCCTCCAGGCTGATATCGCCGTCCAGGGCGCAGTGCATCTGGATATGGACGTAGGGGCCGGACGCGCGGGTGCGCAGGGCGTGGATGTCGTGGATGCGCGGGTCGTCTCCGGCCAGGGCCAGGATATGCTCACGCGCGTGCTGCGCGAGTTCGTGGTCCATCAGTTGGAATCCTGCTTCGCGGAACACGCTGATCGCGCCCCATACCAGCCAGGCGGTGACCGCCAGACCGGCGGCGGCGTCGATCCAGGGCGCCGCGAACCAAGCGGCGGCGGCGATCCCTGCAAGCGCCACGGCGTTGGACGCCAGGTCGGCGACATAGTGGGCGCGGTCGCCGGACACAGCCACCGAGGACGCCTTCTTCAGCATCCGCGTCTGCGCCGCGACCAGCAGGGCGGTGAACACAGTCGATACCCCCATCGCCCCCATTGCCCAGCCTTCGTTGGACAAGGGCTTGGGATGCAGGATGTGGTCGACCGCTTCCTGGCCGATCAGGGCGACGGAGGCGAACACCAGGCCGGCCTGGATCAGGCTGGCGAAGGCCTCGGCCTTGCCGTGGCCGTAGCGGTGCTCGGCGTCAGGCGGGGCGACGGCGTAACGGACCGCGTAGAAGGTCGCCAGCGAGGCCAGCAGATCCAACCCGGAATCCGCCAGGGACGCCAGGGTCGCCACGGAGCCCGAGGCGCGCCAGGCCATCACCTTGATGGCGATCAGCACGGCCGCGCAAACCACCGACAGCAGGGTCGTCCGCGCCGTCAGGGCTGCGGACTGGCTGACAGGGGTGGAGCCCGGCAGCGGCCCCGTGGGGGCGGAAATGGCGGCGTCGTTCGGCATTGACCCGCAATATACGCAGCGCAACGGCAGTGGCGCAGCGCTAACGACTCTCAGCTTTCAGCCTTGCGCGACCGCCCAATCTAAAATACTTAGGTAATAGCTTAAGTGATTGGAGGCCCCGATGGCCCTGACCCTCCACATGCACCCCCTGTCGTCCTACTGCCACAAGGTGCTGATCGCGCTTTACGAGCTGGATATCCCTTTCGAAGCGGCCTTCCTCAATCTCGGAGATCCCGAAGCCCGGGCCGCCTTCCTCCAGCTGTGGCCGGTCGGCAAGATGCCGGTGCTGGAGGACAAGGCCGAGGGCGTTGTCCTGCCGGAAACCAGCGTCATCATCGACTATCTGAACCGCCGGTTCGGCGGCTCGCTGATCCCCAAGGACCCGGCCGCGGCGCTGGACGTCCGCCTGCAGGACCGCTTCTTCGACAACTACGTCCACACCCCGATGGGCAAATTCACCTGGGACCTGCTGCGGCCCGAAGGGATGCGCGATCCGTTCGGGGTGGAACAGGCCGGCCGAGACCTCAACACCGCCTACGACATGATCGAGGCGCGCATGGCCACGCGCACCTGGGCCTGCGGCGAGGACTTCACCCTGACCGACTGCGCCGCCGCCCTGGCTCTGTTCTACGCCGAGGGCCGCGTGCCGTTCGGCGACCGGCCCAACCTCATCGCCTACCTTGAGCGTCTGAAGGCCCGCCCGTCCTACGCTCGCGTGCTGAAGGAGGCCGAGCCCTATTTCCACATGGTGCCCCGGTGAATCTCGACCTCATGTTCCAGGCCCTGTCGGACCCCAGCCGGCGGGCGATGGTGGAGCGCCTCAGCCACGGCCCCGCCTCGGTCAGCCAGTTGGCCGAGCCTCTGGCGATGTCGCTGCCCGCGGTCGTCCAGCACCTGGCGATGCTGGAAAGCTCAGGCCTGGTAACGACGCAGAAGATCGGCCGGGTGCGCAGCTGCACCCTCGACACTTCGGCCATGTCCAATGCCGAACAATGGATCAACGCCCGCCGCACCCAGTGGCAGCGGCGCCTGGACCGTCTGGGTGATTACCTCGACGAAACCGCAGACGAAGACGCGCTCAAGTAGGCCAAGGGCCGATAGCGCAAAAAGGAAAGATCATGACCGAGCGCAACACCACCAAGGCGACCTTCACCATCGAGCGCGACTACAAAGCCAGCCCCGCGCGGGTATTCAAGGCCTTCGCCGACGAGCAGGCCAAGGCCAAGTGGTTCGCCGGGCCGGACGGCTGGGAGGAGCATCAGCGCCAGTGCGATTTCCGCGTCGATGGCGTCGAAATCCTGGGTGGCAAGCATCCCAGCGGCGTGGTCTCGGTGTTCTTCTGCACCTACCACGACATCGTGCCCGACCAGCGGATCGTCTACGCCTACCGCATGGAGCTGGACGGCGTTCCGATGTCGTCGTCCCTGGCCAGCGTCGAGCTGACGCCGCAGGGGGAAGGCACGCACATGACCCTGACCGAATACGGCGTCTATTTCGACGGCTTCCGCGAGGGCGCTCACGAGGGCCGCGAGCACGGCACCAACTGGCTGATGGACAAGCTGGGCGCTAGCCTGGAGGGCGCTGCGTTGCCGGACTTGCCGCCTAAGTCAGCGAAGCGATAGCGGGCTTTTTCATCAGAAATGCGCCGGGCGAGCTTCGATGGCGGCGCTCTTGATCGCCTCCGGGTCCAGGCCCGGGCGCAGCAGCAGGGAACAGTCCTGGGTCAGGGTGGCCACCGTCAGGGTGCGGTCGTCCTGCGAGAACCAGACCTGGGTCAGGCCCTTACCGCTGTCCTTGGTCGCGGTGTTGCGGCCGATGCCCAGAACCCGGCTCTGCGCGAACTGAGTCTGGGCGGTGTCGCCCTTCATCGAGGCGGGCTGAGCGGCATAGTCCTTGATCACCCGCGCCACGACGTCGGCGTCGGACAGCCCGAAGCAGGCAGTCTTGGACTGTCCGCAACCGGCCAAAGAGGCGGCGGTGAGGGCGGCGAGGATCAGTCCGCCGCGCATCACGCCGACTCCAGCACCGCTTCGTCGGTCAGGGGATGGGCCAGGCGGCTGATCATCTCCTTGGGACAGACCTGCCAGAAGGCGTTGCGGACCCGGTCCCAGTCGCGCAACAGCTCCTTGGCGAAGCGCGAGCCGGTTTCGTCGGCGTGCTCGGTCACCAGGGCGCGCAGGACGCCCTCCCAGTGCTCCGACGCCAGCCGCTGGACGACGATGCTGTCCTTGTTGACGCTGGACAGGAACCGCTCGTTCAGGTCGAGCACCCAGGCCATGCCGCCGGTCATGCCGGCGCCGAAATTGTCGCCAACCTCGCCCAGCACCACCACCTGACCCCCGGTCATATATTCGCAGCCGTTGGCGCCGAGGCCTTCGACCACCGTCACCGCGCCGGAGTTGCGCACGGCGAAGCGCTCTCCCGCCCCGCCGGCGGCGAACAGCCGGCCGGAGGTCGCGCCATAGAGCACGGTGTTGCCGAGGATGGCGTTGGCTTCGGGGAAGGCCAGGCCCGGCGAGGGCTTGAGCACGATGGTCGCGCCCGACAGGCCCTTGCCGACGTAGTCGTTGGCCTCGCCCACCAGTTCGATACGCAGGCCCTGCACGGCGAAGGCGCCGAGCGATTGCCCGGCGGAGCCCTTCAGCTGCACGGTCAGGTGACCGGGCGGCAGGCCGTCCATGCCGTACTTGCGCACGATGTGGCTGGAGATGCGCGCGCCGATCGCCCGGGCGGTGTTACGCACGGTGTAGGTCAGCTGCATCTTCTCGCCGCGCTCCAGCAGGGCCGAGGCGTCGCGCACGATCTGGGCGTCCAGGGTGTCGGGCACAGGGTTGCGCCCTTCCATGGTGCAGTAGGGCTTGTTGGCGCCCGGGTCGGCCTTGACCAGCAGCGGGTTGAGGTCGAGGTCGTCCAGGTGCTCGGCGCCGCGCGAGACCTGGGTCAGCAGGTCGGTGCGCCCGATGATGTCCTGCAGCGAGCGGAAGCCGAGGCTGGCCAGGATCTCGCGCACTTCCTCGGCGATGAAGCTGAACAGGTTGATCACCTTGTCCGGCGAGCCGCTGAACTTCTTGCGCAGGTCCTCGTCCTGGGTGCAGACCCCCACCGGACAGGTGTTGGAATGGCACTGGCGCACCATGATGCAGCCCAGGGCGATCAGGCTGGCGGTGCCGATGCCGAACTCCTCGGCGCCCAGCATCGCCGCGATGACGATGTCGCGGCCCGTACGCAGCCCGCCGTCGGTGCGCAGGCGCACGAAGTGGCGCAGACCGTTCAGGGTCAGCACCTGATTGGCTTCCGACAGGCCCATTTCCCAGGGCGCGCCGGCATACTTGATCGAGGTCTGCGGCGAAGCGCCCGTACCGCCGACATGGCCGGCGATCAGGATCACGTCCGCCTTGGCCTTGGCCACGCCCGCGGCGATGGCGCCGATGCCGGTCATCGACACCAGCTTCACCGTGACGCGCGCGTCGGGGTTGATCTGCTTCAGGTCGTAGATCAGCTGAGCCAGGTCTTCGATCGAATAGATGTCGTGGTGCGGCGGCGGCGAGATCAGCATCACGCCGGGCGTGGCGTGGCGCAGCCGCGCGATCATCTCGGTGACCTTGAAGCCGGGCAGCTGCCCGCCCTCGCCGGGCTTGGCGCCCTGGGCGACCTTGATCTCCAGCTCGGTGCACTGGTTGAGGTATTCGGCGGTCACGCCGAAGCGGCCCGACGCCACCTGCTTGATGGCCGAGTTGGGGTTGTCGCCGTTGGGCAGGGGCTTGTAGCGCGAACGGTCCTCGCCGCCCTCGCCCGACACCGACTTGGCGCCGATCCGGTTCATGGCGATGTTGAGCGTGCCGTGGGCCTCGGGGCCCAGGGCGCCCAGCGACATGCCGGGGGTGACGAAGCGCTTGCGGATCTCGTTGACGCTTTCGACGTCGTCGAGCTCGACCTTGGGCCGGTCCGAACGCCAGTCGAGCAGCTCGCGCAGCTGCACCGGGGCCTGCCCGCGCATGCCTTCGGAGTAGCGCTTGTAGCTCTCGTACGAGCCCGTATCGCAGGCGTGCTGCAGGGTGTGGATCAGGCGCGCCTCGAAGGCGTGCGCCTCGCCCGTGCGGCGGGCCTTGTAGAAGCCGCCCACCGGCAGGGCCACGGCGGCCTCGCCCCACGCCCTGCGATGAATCTCCATCGTCTTCTGTTCGATGCCGGCCAGGCCGATGCCGGAGATGCGCGAAGGCATGCCCGGGAAGAACTCGGCGCTCAAGGCGCGCGACAGGCCGACGGCTTCGAAGTTGTAGCCGCCGCGATAGGACGAGATCACCGAGATGCCCATCTTGGACAGGATCTTCAGCAGGCCCGCCTCGATGGCGCCCTTGTGGTTCAAGGCCAGGTCACGCAGCGTCAGGGCGCCGGTCAGACCGCGCTCCTGGCGGTCCTGGAAGCTCTCCTGCACCAGATAGGCGTTGATCGCCGTGGCGCCGACGCCGACCAGCACCGCGAAGTAGTGGGTGTCCAGGCATTCGGCGGCGCGCACGATCAGCGAGACGTAGGAGCGCAGGCCCTTGTTGACCAGGTGCGCGTGGACCCCGGCGGTGGCCAGGATCATCGGCAGGCCGACGCGCTCGGGGCCGGAGCCCTCGTCGGTCAGGACGATGGTGGCGCAGCCGCGCAGGGCGGCGTCCTCGGCCTCGGCGCGGATGCGGTCCAGCGCCGCGCGTAAGGCGTCGCCGGGACGCGCCTCGGGAGCGGGAATCGGCATCGAGCAGTCGATGGTGGCGACGTTCTTGGGCCCGATGAACTCGACGATCCGGCGATACATGCCGTTGGTCAGCACAGGACTTTCCATGACGTAGACGTCGGTCTGGGTCTCGTCCTGGGCCAGGATGTTGCCGAGGTTCTTGAACCGGGTTTTCAGGCTCATCACCCGCGTTTCGCGCAGGGGATCAATCGGCGGGTTGGTCACCTGGCTGAAGTTCTGGCGGAAGAAGTGCGACAGCGGCCGGTACTTCTCCGACAGCACCGCCAGGGGCGCGTCGTCGCCCATGGAGCCGATGGCTTCCTTGCCCTCCTCGACCATGGGCGCGAGGATCAGTTCGAGGTCTTCCAGGGTCAGGCCGGCGGCCACTTGGCGGCGCACCAACTCCTCACGCGAATAGGCGCGCGGCTCCGAGCCCGGACCGATGGTCTCGTCCAGCTCGACCATGTTGCCGAGCCACTTGGTATAGGGGTGGCGCTCGGACAGCAGGTCGATGATCTCGCCCTCGCCGTAGAGCTTCCCTTCCAGCAGATCGACCGCGATCATCCGCCCCGGCGAGATGTGGGTCTTCTTGGTGATGCGGGCCTCGGCCACGCCGGTCATGCCGGCTTCCGAGCCCATGATCAGCAGGCCGTCCTCGGTATAGGCGACGCGCAGCGGGCGCAGGCCGTTGCGGTCCTTGCCGGCCACAACCCAGCGGCCGTCGGTGGCGCACACCGCCGCCGGTCCGTCCCACGGCTCCATCACCGCGTTGCAGTAGGCGTAGAGCGCCTGATGCTGCGGATCCATTTCCTTGTCCGACCAGGCTTCAGGCATCAGCAGCGCCTTGACCATCGGCGCGTCGCGCCCGGCGCGGACCAGCACCTCGAAGGTGTTGTCCAGCGCGGCGGAGTCGGACCCGCCCGGCTGGATCACCGGCTTCACGTCGTCGCCGAAATCGCCGAATGCCTGGGCGGCCATGCGGATTTCGTGGCTCTTCATCCAGTTGCTGTTGCCCTTCAGCGTGTTGATCTCGCCGTTGTGGGCCAGCATCCGGAACGGCTGGGCCAGCCGCCATTCGGGGAAGGTGTTGGTCGAATAGCGCTGGTGGAAGATGGCGACGTTGGCCGAGAAGCGCTCGTCGCGCAGGTCGGGGTAGAACTCGTCGATATGCTGGGCCAGGAACATGCCCTTGTAGATCAAGGACTTGGCCGACAGCGAGCAGATGTAGAAGCCGTTCAGCGACGCCGCGACGACGCGCTTTTCGATGCGCTTGCGGCACAGGAACAGCGAACGCTCCAGCGCCTCGCCGTCCATGCCGACCGGCGGAGCCAGCATGATCTGCTCGATCTCGGGACGGGTGGCGTTGGCCTTCTCGCCGATCACGCCGGTGTCGACCGGCACCTGGCGCCAGCCATAGATATAGAAGCCGAAGCGCAGCACTTCGCTCTCGACGATGGTCCGCGCCAGTTCCTGGGCGCCGAGGTCGACGCGCGGCAGGAAGATCTGGCCCACGGCGATCGGGCCCGGGCGCAGGGTGTGGCCGGTGCGGCGCACCTGGTCGGTGAAGAAGTCCTGGGGCACGGACACGAGGATGCCGGCGCCGTCGCCGGTCTTGCCGTCGGCGTCCACCGCCCCGCGGTGCCACAGGGCCTTCAGCGCCTTGATCGCCAGATCGACCACTTCGCGGCGCGGTTGGCCATCGATGGCGCAGACCAGGCCGACGCCGCAGTTGTCCCGTTCGGTGGTGGGGTCATAGGCGTGGCCGTCGATCAACCGCTGGCGGTTGTCGAGGTAACGCTGCATTTCGCTGGTCCCGTCGGCCATGGCGGCCTCCCCGGTTTCAATCCTGTCCATCGTTCTTATTCCGCAGCGGCCAGGGCCGGAGCCTTGGCTTCGAGATAGGTGGTGATGGCGTCCACCGCGTCGCGGCCGTCGCGCACGGCCCACACCACGAGCGAAGCGCCGCGGACGATGTCGCCGCCGGCGAACACGCCGTCCAGGCTGGTCATCATGGTCTTGAAGTCGGCGCGGATCGTGCCCCAGCGCGAGACCTTCAGCTCCGCCGCACCGAACGCGCCGGGCAGATCCTCGGGGTCGAAGCCGAGGGCCTTGATCACCAGTTGGGCCGGCACGTCGAAATCGGAGCCCGGCACTTCTTCCGGCGCCTGACGGCCCGAGGCGTCGGCCGAGCCCAGGCGCATGCGCACGGCGCGCACGCCGGACGCGCCGGAGGCCTCGCCCAGGATCGAACGCGGCGCGGCCAGCCATTCGAAGACCACGCCTTCTTCCTCGGCGTTGGACACTTCGCGCATCGAGCCGGGCATGTTGGCCTTGTCGCGGCGATACAGGCAGGTGACCGAGCGCGCGTTCTGGCGCACGGCGGTGCGCACGCAGTCCATGGCGGTGTCGCCGCCGCCGACCACGACCACGTCCTTGCCTTCAGCGTTCAGCTCGCCGGACTGGTATTCGGGGACGCTATCGCCCAGACCCGTCTTGTTGGAGGCGATCAGGTAATCCAGCGCCTTGACCACGCCCTTGGAGCCCGCGCCCGGCGCGGTCAGTTCGCGAGCCTTGTAGACCCCCGTGCCGATGAAGATGGCGTCGTGCTTGGCGCGCAGCTCCTCGAGGGTGGAGTCCTTGCCGATCTCGAAGCCGAGCTTGAACTCGACACCGCCGTCGGCCAGACGGTCGACGCGGCGCTGGACGACGTCCTTCTCCAGCTTGAAGCCGGGGATGCCATACATCAGCAGCCCGCCGGCGCGGTCGTGGCGGTCGTAGATGGTGACCTGATAGCCGCGCGCGCGCAGCCCGTCGGCGGCCGACAGGCCCGCGGGTCCGGCGCCGATGATGCCGACCGACTGAGTCTTCTCGCGCAGGGGAGCCAAAGGCTTCACCCAACCCATCTCCCAGGCCTTGTCGTTGATATAGCGCTCGACCGAACCGATGGTGACCGTGCCGTGGCCGGACTGCTCGATGGTGCAGCTGCCTTCGCAAAGGCGGTCCTGCGGGCAGATGCGGCCGCACACCTCCGGTAGGGCGCTGGTCGCCTGCGACAACTCATAGGCTTCCTGCAGCCGGCCTTCGGCGGTCATCCGCAGCCAGTCGGGGATGTTGTTGTGCAGCGGACAGTGGGTCTGACAGAACGGGATGCCGCATTGCGAACAGCGCGCGGACTGCTCGCGCGCCTTGGCGTCGATGAAGTCGGCGTAGATTTCGTGGAAATCGCCGGTGCGCGCGCCGGCGGCGCGCTTCTCGGGCGTGCCCCGCTCGACCGTCACGAATTTCAGCATGCGCTCGGCCATCGCCCTCGCCCCGATCGATAAGCTGTGGTGGTGTATCCGGGCTTTATACACACCGTTTTGAGGGTTGCAACAAAACGGTCCTAATTAGAGACTTGTTTATCCACAGGCGCCCCAAAAATGGTCAGGCGGCGCCTGTCCTTGAGGCCCATTTAGTCTACTTTATGGATTAACTTGCTTTTTACCCTGACCGCGACTCCTGCGCTCAGTAAATGGCCCCGGGGCCGTGGAGTAAGACGATGAACGATTGGCTGGCGGCGGTTGTCCTGGGGGTGGTCGAGGGCCTCACCGAATTTCTGCCGGTCTCCTCCACCGCCCACCTGCTGCTGGCCGAGAAGCTGATCGGGGTCAGCGGGCCGACCTGGGAGACCTTCACCGTTCTGATCCAACTGGGCGCGATCCTGGCGGTGGCGGCGCTCTACTTCCAGCGCCTGCTGAAGGTGGTGCTGACGCTGGGTTCCGATCCGGCTTCACGCCGTTTCGCCATCTCGGTCCTGATCGCCTTCCTGCCGGCGGCGCTAATCGGCGCGGCGCTGCACGACACCATCAAGACGGTGTTGTTCGAGGATGCCTGGCTGATGTGCTGGGCCCTGCTGGTGGGCGGCGTGGTCCTGCTGGTGATCGACCGCATCGCCCCCCCCGCCCGCTATTTCGACGCCACTCGCTACCCGGTCAGGACCTCCCTAGGCGTCGGCCTGTTCCAGTGCCTGGCCATGATCCCCGGGACGTCGCGCTCGGGGGCCACCATCGTCGGGGCCATGCTCCTGCGCTGCGACAAGCGCTCGGCGGCGGAGTTCTCGTTCTTCCTGGCCATCCCGACCATGATGGGGGCCTTCGTCCTCGACCTGTGGAAGAGCCGCCACGACCTGGCGGTGGGCGACTCCGCCGGCCTGATCGCCGTGGGCTTCGTGGTCGCCTTCGTCTCGGCCCTGATCGTGGTCAAGACCTTCATCGACTTCGTCGGCAAGCGGGGCCTGGCCCCCTTCGCCTGGTGGCGGATCGTGGTCGGGGCGGCCGGACTGATCGCCCTGTCGCGCGGCTGGTAGGCTAGATCCCCGTCGGCGAGACGACTTCGGGATTGACCGCGAACTGACCGCCTTTGCGGTAGCGGTACATATAGCTCGGCAGAACCGCCTCGGCGGCGATCGGATTGGCCACGCCCAGGGCCTTGAGCCCGGGCATCGCCGAATCCGGCACGGAGTCCGATTTCAGCAGGATCACCTGATCGGCGGTCAGCACCGGCGCCATGGGCAGGAACTTGGTCGGCAGCTCGGCCAGGGCGCCGATCATCGAGGCCAGCGGCCAGGGCAGCGGCAGCAGGGCGCGCGACTTGTGGATTTCGGCCAGGGTCAGCTCCATCAGCTGGCGGTAGCTATAGACCTTGGGCCCGCCGACTTCGAAGGTCTTGCCGGCCAGGGAACGGTCGGTGACCGCGTTGGCGATGGCGGCGGCTAGGTCGCCGACGAACACCGGCTGGAACTTGGTTTCCCCACCGCCCGGCAGCGGGATCACCGGCAGCAGCGAGGCCAGCCCGGCGAAGCGGTTGAACAGGCTGTCGTCGACGCCGAACACCACCGACGGGCGGATGATCACCGCCGAGGGGATCGCCGCGCGCACGGCCTGCTCGCCCATCGCCTTGCTGCGGGCGTAGCCCGAGGCGGAGTCAGGATCGGCGCCGAGGGCCGAGATCTGTACGAAATTGCTGATGCCGCGGGCCGCTGCGGCCGCGGCCACTTCCTCGGCGCCCTTGGCGTGCAGGGTCTGGAAGCGTTGGCGGCTGTGCTCGTACAGAACGCCCACCAGATTGATGCAGGCCTCGGCCCCGTCCAGGGCGCGGCCGATCGAGGCGGGGTTGCGCAGATTGGCCTGGACCACTTCGATCTGGCCGACGTCGCCCAAGGTCCTGACCCGATAGGCCACGCCGGGGCGGCGCACCGCGATGCGGACCCGCAGGCCGCGCTTGGCCAGCGCCCGTACGACCTGGGCGCCGATGAAGCCCGAACCGCCGAAAACCGTCACCAGACCTTGCATCGAACCCAGCCTCGCCTCAGCAAACGCACCGCGGGCCCCACCGCAGCGGGGCCCTGCTTACGCCGACCGGGATAGACGAGCCGGCAAGATCGCGCAATCATCTGCACGCCGATGGCGCAAAGGGGTTATTGACCCCGCTCAGGCGGCGCCCTATCAGTCCCGCCTCGCGCCGATCCAGTTACGGATTGGGCCCAGGTGGCGGAATTGGTAGACGCGCTGGCTTCAGGTGCCAGTGGCTTAACGGCCGTGGAGGTTCGAGTCCTCTCCTGGGCACCACCCCGTCCGGAATCCGCTGGAGTCCAGAGAATCCGTGGCCAACTTCCTGCACGACGCGGACCTTCCTGACGACATCGATTTTGGCGCCTCCGTCGCCGTCGACTCCGAAACCATGGGTCTTCGCCTCGGCCGCGATCCCCTGTGCGTGGTGCAGCTGTCGGCCGGAAACGGCGACGCCCATCTGGTCCAGCTGCGCCGCGACAGCTACGACGCGCCCAACCTCAAGCGCCTTTTGACCGATCCCAAGGTTCTGAAGATTTTCCACTTCGGCCGCTTTGATATCGCCATGTTCGCCCTCCACCTTGGGGTGGTGACCACGCCCGTCTACTGCACCAAGATCGCCTCCAAGCTGGCCCGCACCTACACCGATAGGCATGGGCTGAAGGATCTCGTGCGCGAGCTTCTGACCACCGACATCTCCAAGGCCCAGCAGTCCTCCGACTGGGGCGCCGCCACCCTCAGCCCCGACCAGATCGCCTACGCCGCCTCGGACGTCCTTCATCTGCACGCCCTCAAGGCGCGGCTGGACATGATGCTCGAACGAGAAGGCCGCTCTGAACTGGCCCAGGCCTGCTTCGATTTCCTGCCCTCGCGGGCCCAGCTGGACCTGGCGGGCTGGGAGGACATCGATGTCTTCGCCCACAGCTGACCGGCCGGCGCGGTTCCAAACCGCGGTTTTGCCTGGGCTCGCCGCGGCCGACATCGCGCGCCGCAACCGTCTGGTGCAAAAGTGGCGTCAGCATTCGAGCCGCATCCACCTTCTGCGCCGCGTACTGCCGGGCCTGTGCATCGCCATGCTCCTGGGCCAGGGCGGCTGGGCCCTGTTCAACACTCTGTTCTCACGGCAGGGAGCGGCCGACCGATCCAGCGTCGTGGAGATCCGCATGCTGAAGCCCGCCTTCCAAGGCCGCGACGAGAAGGGCCAGCCGTACAATGTGACGGCGGAAAGCGCCGTCCGTGACGACGTGGACCCCGCGCGCCTCACCCTGGAGGCCCCTGTGTTCACCCTGGGTTCAGGGGAGGAGCAGACTCATGTTCGGGCTAGGCACGGCGTCTACCGGGACGACACCCGGATCTTGAACCTCACCGGCGACGTGCATCTGGAGGGCGGGGGCGGTTATCATTTCGTCACGGAACATGCCGTGGTCGACGCCCAGAAGAATAATGTGGACGGCGAGACACACATTGACGGACATGGCCCCCTTGGCCAGATCGCCGCTTCGTCCTATGCCGTCAGGGATGGCGGCGCGCACGTGTTCTTCACCGGACAGGTGAAAGTCCATATCGAGAATCACCAGGCGACGGGGCGCGCGCAACCGGCTCCGGCAAAACCTTGAGGCCGGGAGACAAGGAATGAGGGTCATGACACGGCTGGCGCAGGTATTGGCGGTAGCGTCCTTGTGCGGGGTTTCCCTGGTCGCAGGCGCAGCGCGGGCCCAGCTCGCGCCCAGCAACGCCCCGACCGACGTGACCGCCGATCAGCTGGAAATCGTCGACGCCCAGCACATGGCCGTTTGGAAGGGCAATGTGGAGGCCGTCCAAGATGGCCGGCGCCTCGTCGCGGATTTGCTGAATATCTACTGGACCGGAACGCCGGCCGCAGGCTCGGCTCCGGCCAAGGCCAAGGCCAAGACCGTAAAGCCGGGATCCGGCACCCCCGGCGCGGTCAGCGAGAGCTGGGGTTCGATCAAGCAGATGGTGGCCGAAGGCCACGTCTTCTTCGTGTCCACCACCCAGACCGTGCGGGGCAACCACGCGGTCTATGACGTGGAGCCCGACACCATCACCATGACCGGCGACGTGGTCATGGTGATGGGCGACAACGTGGTCAAAGGCGACAAAGCCGTCATTCAGGTGAAGACCGGCCACGCCGCCTTGATCTCCAATGCTCCTGGCCGCAACAAGCCCGAGCGCGTGCGCGGGGTGTTTTATAACACCAGTCAACCCGCCCCTGCTCAGCCTGCCCCGGCAGGGGCGCCCGCCAAGCCCTGATGTATCAAACGCCGCGTCCTGCAATTTCAACGGCTGTTAACCGCGCCCCGGCAAGGTCGGATTGGTGGTGATGAAGCATATCGCGCTCGATTCGCCCCTCTCGGTCACCGAAGGGCTCTATGTCGACACGATCGGCAAGACCTTCGGCAAAAGACCTGTGGTCAAGAGCGTCAGCTTGCGGCTCGGGCGCGGAGAGGTGGCGGGACTGCTGGGGCCCAACGGCGCCGGCAAAACCACCTGCTTCTACATGATCACGGGTCTGATCGCTGTGGACCATGGCGCGATCTACCTGGACGGTGAGGACATCACCGCCCAACCGATGTACCAGCGCGCCCGGATGGGGGTCGGCTACCTGCCGCAGGAAACCTCGATCTTTCGCGGCATGACCGTCGAGCAGAACGTCATGGCCGTGGTCGAACTGCACGAGCGCGACCGCAAGAAGGCCAAGGACACCGTCGCGGAATTGCTGGAAGAGCTGCGTATCTCGCACCTGAGACACTCTCCCGCTGTCGCCCTGTCCGGCGGAGAACGCCGCCGCGTCGAGATCGCGCGCGCCCTGGCGTCGGAGCCGTCGTTCATGCTTCTGGACGAACCGTTTGCCGGCATCGATCCTCTGGCCGTTTCCGACATCCGTGAAGTGATCGGCTATCTGAAGGG